>CAIVQI010000336.1 GCA_903908015.1 uncultured Bacteroidota bacterium | reverse complement strand
CACTTGAACCGAGACAAATGCACCTGACTCATCCATGATTTTTCGGTTTTGAAACTGATTTTCGAATCCGTCTGTATTGATTTCAGCACCCAATCCAGGGGTCTCCCCCTTGTGGTCAAAGACCGCTTTTTTCACCGTATTGCCGTCTTCATCCAATGCCAGGTATCCCCAAATAGGACCCCATAAACCTACCCCGGCCAATTGAAGAATATAGGTCTTTTTCCCGCCCTCCTCAAAAATATACAATGGATATCTCAGTGGATGTTTTGGGTTTTTGGAGCGTATTTTTTTATCGTAGGCCAAATTAATGTCAAACGCCTTTACGTTTTTCACTTCATTCCCTTGTTCATCAATCACAACAGATTGGATGTAACTATCAAATTTTTTGTAGTCGTCGGGAGCTACCTTGCCTACGACACTCAGGATGTTCTCCTGCTTCTCTTTCAAAAAATTCTGCTCTTGGAAGGGTTTCAGCAGGGTAGCAGCCCCCGACAACATCAGGGCCACGATGACCGTAACGGCAAATGCGAAGCCGAATACGTAGGTATTGGAATTAAGCACGGGCGAGACGTTTTTTAATGTTTGATTGTACTACAAAGTGATCGATCAGCGGCGCCATAACATTACCAAACAAAATGGCGAGCATAATTCCTTCTGGATAAGCTGGATTAAACACACGAATCATAACCGCCATCATGCCGATGAGCAGTCCGTAAATCCATTTACCACGCTCAGTTTGGGCTGCAGTAACCGGGTCAGTGGCCATAAAAACAGCCCCAAACATGAGACCACCCATCAAATAGTGATTCCAAAACGGTAGCCTCATAAAATCATTCAAAGCGATTGCATTAAAAATGAGTCCCATAATACCTGCGCCGATGAGCACAGAAATCATCACAGTAGCACTTCCAATACCGGTAAAAATCAAAAATGCAGCACCCATGAGTATGGCCAACTTACTTGTTTCCCCAATAGACCCTGGGATAAAACCCAGAAACATATCGGTTGTACAAAAACCAGTCGAACCCTGTATGGAGTTGGCTAGGGCTGTAGCGCCACTATAGGTATCAGGCTTATCAGCGATCCAAACCATATCACCTGACATATAAGTAGGATAGGCAAAAAAGAGAAAAACACGGGCAGTGAGGGCCACATTCAACACGTTCATGCCTGTTCCTCCAAAAACCTCCTTGGCGAAGATGACCGCAAATGCTGATGCCAAACCCACCATCCACAGCGGAATATCGGGCGGCATGACCAATGGGATCAGCAATCCGGACACCAAATACCCCTCATTGATGCTGTGCCCTTTTCGTGACGCAATAAAAAACTCAATCCCCAGACCTACCCCATACGCCACAACGACAATTGGTATCACTTTTAAGGCCCCAAAAATGAACTTTTCTAAAATCCCGTCACCGACAGATGTGAATTCACCTGTGGACAAGTAATGCTGGTGTCCCACGTTAAACATTCCAAAAATGAACGCCGGCAGCATGGCCAGAATCACAAAAAACATGGTGCGCTTCAAGTCCATTCCGCCACGTATGTGCGCACCCTGGGTTGTTACCGAATCTGGTGTGAATAAAAATGTAGAAAACCCATCAAAAACGGTGTGGAAACGTTCGTATTTCCCCCCTTTCTCAAAATGAGGCCTCCATTCAATAATACGATCTTTCAAAAATTTCATAGGTTGATTGATGTAGGTTTATGCCATTGAATCTTCATACATGAGGTCAAGCCCTTCTCTAATGATTTTCTGAACAGGAATCTTGGAAGTGCAAACAAACTCACAAAGGGCAAAATCTTCCTCTGAAACTTCATAGATTCCAAGTTTCTCCATCTCTTCAATGTCTTGATACATGATGGACTTCAATAGGTAAGTGGGGTGAATATCCATAGGAAGAACCTGCTCGTATTGACCGGTGACCACAAACGCACGCTCTTCTCCATGGGTGTTTGTATTGACTTGATACACCCGATTTTTCAGCCAACCCGACAAAAACGATCGGGAAATGTCCGGGCGCGGATAACTGGGCAATAACCAGCCAAGAAACTCTAAATCATTGCCCTCCGGAATGGCTGTGAGCTGATGATCATAGTAGCCCAAATGGCCTTCAGAATTCACTTTTGTTCCGGTCAAGACATTTCCACTGATCAAGCGCACGTCTTTCTTTCCTGAAAATTCACCCGCTGTAATCGATTGTACGGAAGCACCCAGAAAGGTGTCAACGTAGCGGGGCTCTTTTAACTCGGACCCTGTTAAGGCCATGCGGCGGCGAAAATCGCACCGACCATTCAAGACAAACCTACCCAAAATCACCACATCTGATGGATGCACATACCATGCAGCCTCGCCCTTATTGACAGGACGTATGTGGTGCATCTGAATGCCCACATTACCGGCAGGATGCGCTCCTTCGAAACGGTGTATTTGAACTTTCTCGGCTTTCAGCAACGCAGCCGACTGGGTTTGGGTGGCGTGTATTCCCAAATGGACGGGAGCCTGACTCAAGCGAGTGAGCAAATGAAGTCCGGCCTGAAATGCTTGTTCGTGTCCTTTGATTAAAAAATCGACTGAAGGTGCCAATGGCGCCGAATCAAAGCCTGAAACAAAAATGCCAATCGGGTTTTCATCAGGAAGAGCGATGCAATCAAAGGGCCGACGACGAATGAGTGGCCATAAACCTGCTTGCTGCAGGGAGGTTCTCAGCGTAGTTGCATCCATCGAATCGAGATTCAATGGGCCAAATTCGATGTGCTTTTGTTGTTGATCGGCCAAGATTACAATTTCCTGTAGCACACGGCGGTCGCCACGATGAACGGCAACCACCTCGCCAGAAACGGGTGATGAAACAACCACTGACGGATGCTTTTTATCGTAAAGTAAGGGTGTGCCCACCTGAACCTCCGTACCCACATCCACCAGCAACTTGAATGTCGAATACCGAAATGCCGGTGGATTAATGGACACCGTTTGGGTGTGAACTGCAACACAATTTTCCTTCTTGGCCTGACCCTTTAATTTGATGTCGAAGCCCCTGCGTAATTTGATGGTAGATGCCATGTTTTCGATTGACAAAAAACGAACGCGCCTCAGTCGTCATTGTTTTGAATCATTTCAAAGACTTAGGCGGGGCAAAGGTAGAAATTGAAGCGCAAATCGCAACCAGAAGACTAAAAATTATGCATCAAGCCGTATCATTGCCTGCGAAAAGCGATCATGGTCACCGTACATCAATTAACCCTTACAGCGGGAGGCGAAGATCTCGTTGAACAGGCCTCTTTTCAACTGGGAGCGCAGGATCGAGCCGCGTTGATTGGTCGCAACGGATGTGGGAAAAGTACGTTGATACGCGCTCTGGCACAACCCGAAAGCGGTGGAGGCAGAATTAGCGTGCCCAAAAATTTAAAAATCGGTTACTTTCACCAAGATTTATTGTCTTTTTCTTCCTCTAATAGCCTGTTGGCGGTTGTCTCTGAGGCCTTTGGTGATTTGTTGTTCATGCGAAAGCAGTACGAGGATAGTCTTTTAGAAGAATCATCGACCACCGATTTGGATTATTGGCAGAAGCAGGCCGACCTGTTGGATGAGTTAACGCGCCTGGATGCGTTTCGAATTGAAGCTCTGGTGGAGGAAACCCTCAAAGGGCTTGGATTTAGAAGCACCGACATGGAAAAGCCATACAAACAATTCAGTGGCGGCTGGAGAATGCGCGCCATGTTGGGCAAGGTGCTCCTTCAGAAACCCGGACTATTATTGCTCGACGAACCCACCAATCACCTTGATCTGCCGGCCATCAACTGGCTGGAAGATTTTATCCGCCGCTACCCCCACAGCGTGCTCCTGGTGTCGCACGACCGCACATTTTTGAACCGCTGTTGCAACCGAATCCTGGAAATCGACCAAAAAAAACTGTGGGTCTACAAAGGCGATTATGAGTCTTTCGAGGAACAGAAGATGACCCGACTCGAGCAACAACGATTGGCTTGGAGCAACCAACAGAAAATGCTGGCCCATGAAATGCGCTTTATTGAGCGCTTTCGCTACAAGGCCAGTAAGGCTAAAGCCGTCCAAAGCCGCATTCAACTGCTGCAAAAGAAGGACCTTGTGGCTGAGGTGAAAGAAAGTGACCGCGCACCTCGATTTCGGTTTGTACCGAACCGAAAACCTGGCAAATTGCTGATGGAATTGGACCGGGTCAATAAGTCGTTTCCCGGTGTCAATATTTTAAACGGCGCTTCTGTTCAATGGGAAAGGGGTGATAAAATAGCGTTGGTTGGCCCCAATGGTACTGGTAAATCTACGCTGCTTAGAATTCTTTTGGGCACGGAAGCATGTGAAGGCGAACGAAAATTAGGGCATCAGGTTGACCTCGCGTATTACGCCCAGCACCAAACCGAGTCACTGAACCTCAAAAATAGTTTGCTGGATGAGGCGTTGCGTCTGGCAGAACACTGCACCGTACAGGAAGTGCGATCGGCCTTGGGCGCATTTCTATTCGGTCAGGATGATATGGACAAGCCTGTAGGCATCTTTTCCGGGGGTGAAAAGGCCCGGTTGGCTTTGTCTGGCGTACTGTTGGCTCGTTCCAATACCCTTTTATTGGACGAACCAGGCAATCACCTCGACATGGAATCAGTGGAAGCGCTCATTGATGCCCTTCAAGATTTTGAGGGAAGTTATGTGCTGGTGGCGCACGACCGATACTTACTAGAACAAGCCTGCAATAAAGTGTGGTATGTGATGGATGGCAAAATCCACGTTTACCCCGGACCATTTGCAGCGTTTTCCGAACGATGGGGTGAGCCATGGAAAACCACGACATCATCAACACCATATTCCGCAGTACATTCAGTTCTGCCGAACAAACCTACCCCACATTCCGACAGCCCTATTTCCTATCACGAACAAAAAGAATCCAAAAGAAAATGGGCCAAAGCAGAACGCGATTGCCGAAAAACGGAAGAAGACCTGTCAAAAGCGGAAGAAAAAAAAGCGCGACTACTTGAAAAAATGGCGGACCCCTCCCATGCGCTGCAATTCGAATTGCTCCGATCGCTTCAGAATGAATTAGATGAAACGGAACAACTCATAGGTGAATTAATCCCCTTATGGGAAACACAACTTACCGAATTAGAACAACTTCATGCAGGCCAATCAAACCAATAAGCGAACTTAGACTTGAATATGAAACGGCATCAACGACCCTCAATTTTAGCCATACTGATAACCATTATTTCCATTGGCCTTCGTTTTGCTGGCGCACAAGATTATGGCGGCTTCATTCCAGATGATCGCACATACCTTCCCCAAATTAAAACGGTTCAGTTCCTACAAGTTGATAAGCCGTTTTCAATGCCCTTGATGCAACTGGGTGATCCGAACGGCTCACTCGTGCTCCACTTCGACGACCTGGACGGTGGATTTGTTCGCTACTCTTACACATTGATCCATTGCACGGCCGATTGGACGCCATCTGGCATGCTCAGCACCCAATATCTCGATGGATTTCAGGAAGATCAGGTGGTCGACTACCGAACCTCTTTCAATACACTCAAACCCTACACACATTATAAAATTAGCATTCCATCTGAGAATATTCGCCCCACTTTGAGTGGCAATTATGTTTTGCACGTATATCGTGATGGCGACCGAAACGCGCCTGTCCTCACCCGCCGGTTTTTTGTACTCCAACCGCTGATGTCAGTGATCCCCATCATACGCCGACCTAGCCGCCCGGATGTGATGGCCATTGCCCATGAGATCGACTTTGACGTGAACACGGGAGACCAGCAAGTGTACAACCCCTTTGATGAATTGAAAGTGGTGATCCGACAGAATGGCCGATGGGACAACCAAGTGGGTGGACTCCCTCCTCAATTTATTCGCAACAACGTCATTTCGTACGATCACAACGACCGGAATATCTTCACAGCCGGCAACGAATTCCGCAGAATTGACCTGAGAAACATCCGTTTTCGGGGTCAAGGCGTTTCAAAAATTGAAATAGGACAAGAATCGGTTCAGGTTTGGGCAGAACCCGAAGAAGGACGTGCCCATTTGCGCTATTTTTCGTACCAGGATTTAAATGGGAATTACCTGATCCAGAGCAATGAGGCACGAAATTCCGAACATGAAGCCGATTACCTGAATGTGACCTTCAGCTTACTTCAACCAACCGCCTTACGCAACGCCCGAGTTCACTTATTTGGTCAGCTTACCGATTGGAAACTGGACTCAACCACCGAATTGACCTACCTCCCTGCATTAGGAGCGTATCAAATAACTGTACCATTGAAACAGGGCTACTACGACTATTGTTATGCTTGGGTTAGGAACGGGGGGCAGTTGGCCGACGACACATGGTTCGAAGGAAGCCACCAAGAAACTGAATGCGATTACGAAGTACTTGTGTATCATCAACCTCCGGTGAGTCCACGCTACGACCGATTGGTGGCCTACACGCGCTTCAACTCCATGAACCGGACCGGGAGGTAGCAGGGTTACTAAATATCAATTTTGATGATTTCAATACGGCTGAATCAATCCATTGGTCTTCTTTTTTGCGGGCATGACGGGGCAAAAAGAGATTAAAGGGGATAAAGAGGGAAATTAATAGAAAAGGGAGAAAAGGGGAAAAAAGGGATAAAGGGTATTGCCAAGTGCAGGCGAAATATGAGAAAAAATCGTTCGCATTCGGGTTATATTTGCAACCATATCTCTAATTATTTCTTTTTATGATTCAGGAAGTTTGGATCGTTGGTGCCGCTCGCACCCCCATCGGCAGTTTCAACGGGGCATTAGCTCCTATTTCTGCACCCCGCTTGGGGGCAGTGGCCATCAAAAAGGCTATGGAAATGGCCTCAGTAGCACCTGATCATATCGATGAATTGTACATGGGCAATGTTATTAGCGCCAATATCGGGCAGGCCCCGGCCACCCAAGCTGGTATCTATGCCGGTATTGATCCGCACACCCCCTTCACCACGATTAATAAGGTCTGCGCCAGCGGAATGAAGGCCATCATGTTGGGCGCACAAGCCATTCAATTGGGGCAGGCATCGGTGGTTGTCGCCGGAGGAATGGAGAGCATGAGTCAGGTGCCCTATTATCTCGATCAGTACAGAAATGGTGGCCGCCTGGGTCATGGCCAAGTTGTTGACGGCATTCTCAGAGATGGATTAACAGATGTGTACCACCAATACCATATGGGCAACGCCGCTGAATTGTGCGCATCTGAGCACCACATCACGCGCGAAGAGCAAGATGCGTATGCCATCCAGTCATATAAGCGAGCTGCTCAGGCTTGGGCCAGTGGGAAATTCACTGCAGAAATGGCCTCAGTAGCGGTGCCTGTTCGGGGCAAAGACCCCATAGTGGTTGACACTGATGAGGATTTCACCAAGGTTAATTTTGATAAAATAGGAAGTTTGAGGCCAGTATTCGATAAAAATGGCACCATTACAGCGGCCAATGCCTCAAACCTGAATGATGGGGCCTCTGCGGTCGTATTAATGAGCCGTGCGCGTGCCGAAGAAGTGGGCGCAAGACCGTTGGCCCGGATCTTGGGATATGCCGATGCGCAACAGGCTCCTGAATGGTTTACCACGGCCCCTTCCAAAGCCATCCCCTTGGCATTGAAGCGTGCTGGTAAATCGGCATCCGATGTCGATTTTTATGAAATCAATGAGGCATTTTCAGTGGTTTGCATCGCCAACAACAGAATACTATCGCTCGACCCCAGTAGGGTGAATATCTATGGTGGTGGTGTTTCACTGGGTCACCCCATTGGCAGTTCGGGTTGTCGCATTGTTGTTACGCTGGCGCATTTGTTGCACCAAGAAAGTGGCTCAATCGGCGTTGCGGGCATTTGCAATGGTGGTGGAGGGGCTAGCGCTATGGTCATTGAACGCCTATAGTTTTATAGTGTCATGTCCCACAAAGGAAAATGGACAATCGTCTACTTTATGATGGTTCTGTTTTTATCCTGCCCCAACCGCGTCTTGTCGCAAAACAACCTGCCAGAGCCCGCTGTATTTTATGATTCTATACAATCATTAGGATTTCGAAATCCAATAGTTATGTACCAATTGGCCATGTGGGAATCAGCGAACCTTCGTTCGCATTTGGCTAAAGAACGCGCAAATCTGTTTGGCTTGAGGGGACGATCGGGTTATTTGAGATTCGAGAATTGGATGCACTGTCTTCGATATATGAAGAATTTAGAGGAGCGGAAGTACAGCGCGTACCCAAACAAAGCCAAAAATGACTACTACGATTTTATCGCTTGGTGGGGATATAAAACTGGCCGATCTTACGACCCCCGTGAATTTGGCTTTGTTCAAATCATTAAAAAGGTACCTGCACCAGCCAACTAATTTTGAATTAACTTAAGCCGATCGCGGATGGCCTTCTTTTGGGCCAAGCGCATCATGGAGAAATCCAACATATTGAGCTGGCCTTTAAAATAACCTGTGACCGGCTGGTTCACCGTAGAGCCATCTCGATTCGCATTAAAACCCGCTTCAATTTCGTATGTCAGACCTGACTTCTTGATCACAATCGGGCCGCCCGGAACATCTGTATTCAGATAATATTCCACGCCATCATCTGCTGAGAAATCGTAAGCAATCAGTGCGCTGGCATCAACAAAAGTTCCAACCGCCCTTTGATTGGCGAACATATACGTGCCCGGGCTGAGTTCTGCATTGCTTGAACCGTTCAAATCGAGGTAGAGTGCTTGTCCGGTTCCACCCACTGAATCGGCTGAATAATATACCCCCTCTGAAACCAGCAAAACATCCCAATCTACACTTAATGAGTCTGAATTAAGCCCCCAATACAACAAATAACCTTTTGAAAGAGAATAGGCTTGACCAGCCACTTTGAATTCATTTTTGGTTTCCGGGGTTGGGTCAGGACTATCCTTCTTACAGGATGACATAAAAAAAATGCCGCTGAACAACATTATAATTGCAATAAAGGAATAATTTTTCATAACAAAATGATAATTATTTATTGATATTTTATGATTTTATTTAAGAATTTGACCACAGGAGTTGAATATGTAAAAATACAAATTTTTTGTCTCCGAGGAGAGATTAATTCTAGCCAAGCCCGATATTGAGCGAAAATTGACACCAAGATGACACAACTTAGGTTTTTCGTGTTTCTGCTCATCTTTTATCTCATTCATTCGGGAGTTGCTTCTGCCCAAATTAACCGAAAAACAGATTGGAACGACCTTGACGCCTATCTCAGTCAAACCCAGCAAAACTGGGGCACACCCGGCATGGTGGTTGGCATAGTGAAGAATGGAGAACTTGTGTTTTGTCGCGGCTACGGCGAAAAAACCATGGGACAAAATGATATACCCGATCAAAACACCCTATTCGCAATCGCTTCAAATACCAAAGCCTTTACCGCCACCGCGTTGGGCATTTTGGTTCAGGAAGGAAAAATTAAATGGGATGATCCCGTTCGAAAGTACCTTCCTTACTTCACCCTATATGACCCTTGGGTCAGTGAAACGGTCACCATACGTGATTTACTTTGTCACCGCAGCGGATTGGGCACATTTAGTGGAGATGTATTGTGGTACAGGTCTACCCTTTCCGCACCTGAACTGATCAAACGCTACCAACCGATTGAGCCTGAGTTCTCATTTCGCTCGGGTTATGGATATTCCAACCTCATGTATATCGCTGCTGGTGAGTTGATCGCCGTGGCTTCAGGCCAATCCTATATCGATTTTATTCAAGACCGCATTTTGAAGCCCTTGGGCATGAGCAGAAGCACTTTCCAACTGGCTCAACTTTCATCCATGGGGAATTTTGCACAGCCACATGCATTCAAAGATGGAACGCACTATCCTATTCCATGGGTGAGCTGGGAGACCGTGGCGGCAACGGGTGGATTACTGTCATCGGTAAACGACCTCGCCAAATGGGTTGAATTTAACATAGATCATGGTGTTTGGAAAGGCGATACGTTGCTGACGACACGACTGCACAACCAACTTTGGACCCCCCACAATGGATTTCAGGTGGACCACAGCAAGTCCGATAAAACCAATAGTTTTAATACTTACGGACTTGGATGGCAATTGAGCGACTACAAAGGCTATTTTCGGGCGCATCATACCGGAGGATACGATGGCATGATTTCTTCGATTCAAGTATTTCCAGATGTAGAATTAGGCATCATTGTTCTGACCAATGGTGTGCGCGCCCCTATAACGGCCATACCTAACTATATAGTCGACAAACTCCTTTTGGGCAGAAATGAACGTGATTGGTGTGGAGAACAACTTAAAAAGCAAGAAAAACGAGAACTGGAAGACACCCGAATTCCAAACCGCGTGGCTGCTCGGGTTCTTGGCACCCAGCCCGGACTAACAAAACAACAAGTACAGGGTCTGTATCGTTGTCCCATGTACGGCGATATTTTCCTGACCATGAAAAACGACACCTTGAATTTAGGGTTCTCCCATACCCCATCGTTTTCTTGTAGGTTGAGCCATTGGCACTACAACACATGGAAAATGGAATGGAAGGAGCCCCAAGCGTGGTTTGGGCACGCCACCGTGCAAATTGTGACTGATCCCAATAATCATCCAATCGGCTTGGAATTTGATGTACCCAACGATGATATTTTTTTCAACGAAATCAGGGCCAAAAGAGTAGAAAACAATAAATAGATTTTAACATGTTGAGGATCCTATATCGCATACTTCCACTCATTCTTTGGGGCTTTACTTCTCATTCGGTTTTTGCTCAACCGGCGAGAACAGGGCCCGCTTTGACAAAATGGGTGAATGAACATCCGAGGTCAAGCACATTACTTCGGGTAACCGTTTCATTCAGGGCGCAAGTGCCCATGTTGGATCTGCTCAGGCGCTATGAACATGAAGGAACCCCACTTGAGGAACGCGCTAAGGAAGTGAACCGGGCTTGTAGCCTGTTGGCTGATCGCATTCAACTCCCGTTTTTGGCCTCATTTAACATGACAAACGCGCAAATTCATGATAACCTACCCCGTTTGATTCGGCGCTTTTGGATTGTGAATATGGTTGAAATTGAATTGACATCGGATCAGATTGCCCCGATACTGGCCCACCCGAGTGTTGAAGAAATAGAACTCAGCAGCGCATTTCAGGTCTCATTGGTTGAACCTACTGCGCAAACTGCATCCCCCGAAATGCCCAATGGCAGGGAAATCGGACTCAGTGTCATTGGTGCACCTGCGCTTTGGCGCATGGGTTATACTGGCAAGGGACGGAAAGCCATGCTGGTGGATACTGGGGTTTGGCCCAATCATCCAGCACT
>CAIVQI010000335.1 GCA_903908015.1 uncultured Bacteroidota bacterium | reverse complement strand
TTTTTCCCTGTTCGCGAAATACACGGAGGCCATTGCGCAAAAAAGTACGGTAGCGCTCAATGTTGGGGTCATAGGCAGAAGGTTTGGTCAACTGCTTCTTGTTGCCCGTCATGAGCACATAATAGGGTTGGGAGTTGATCCCAAACGCTGAAGCCTGATAATCGCTCCATTTATTGCCCAGCGTTTTCACTTTCTTCCCACTGAATGTGCTCACATACTGCTGGGATTCGGGTAGCGCCGTTTTATCATCGACATACAAAGAGACCAACACAAATGAATCGCGCAGCATCTGCAACACTACCGGGTCGGCCCAAACACTCGCTTCCATTTTGCGACAATTCACACAACTGTGTCCTGTGAAATCGATCATCACGGGTTTGTTCGCCTTTTCGGCATAGGCCAGTCCCTCCTCAAGGTCGAAAAAACAGGAAAGTCCGTGCGGACAATGGAATAAGTCATTGTAGAGGCGAGGAGATGCCCCATCATGCTGCGCAGCCTTGCTGTCACCTCCTGTGCCCGATGCACCCGGCAACGAACCCAATCTACCTCCCACAGCCGCCTGGGTCATATCGAAGTCTTGTGTGGCCATTGGTGGAAGAAAGGCATTCACCGATTTCAATGGGGCGCCCCACAAACCGGGAACCAAATAAAACGTGAATGAAAGTGCCACCACCGATAAAAGAAAACGGGGGACAGACAGGGGTTCAGGGCCTGGATCGTCGTGCGGGAAGCGAATAAAACCCATGAGGTATAGACCCAAACTCAAAAAAAGAGTAATCCAAATCACCAGAAAAACCTCCCGGTCCAGGATTCCCCAATGGTACGCCAAATCCACATTGCTCAAAAACTTCAAGGCAAATGCCAGTTCCAGAAGTCCGAGCACCACCTTCACGCGATTCAACCAGCCGCCAGAACGGGGCAGGCTTTTCAACCAGCCCGGGAATAGGGCAAAAACACTGAAGGGCATCGCTAAAGCCAGCGCAAAGCCGGTCATCCCCACCGCAGGGCCTAAAACAGCGCCTCGGGTGGCTGCCTCAACCAGCAGGGTGCCAATGATGGGTCCCGTGCAACTAAACGACACCAAAGCCAGGGTGAAGGCCATAAAAAATATGCCAGCCCAACCCCCGCGCTCGCTGTTGGTGTCGGCCCGGTTGACCCAAGATGAGGGTAAGGTGATTTCGAATGCCCCCAAAAAAGAAACCCCAAACACCACCAGCAGAACGAAAAATGCGAGATTAAACCAGATGTCACTGGCCATAGCATTGAGCGCATCCGAACCAAAAGCAAAAGTCACCACCAACCCCAACGCCACGTAGATCACCACGATACTCAAACCATAAAGCAGCGCCTTCATCACCCCTTGTCGACGGCTGCCGTTTTGTTTGGTGAAATAACTGACCGTGAGGGGAATCATAGGAAAAACACAGGGTGTTAGCAGCGCAATAAATCCGCCCAGGAGTCCCGCGAGAAAAATGGCCCAAAGGGTGCCCGTCTGCCCCCCGGCATCATTCCCCTGTTCCTTCCCCCCCTGTCCGCTTTCCGCTCCTCCCCCGACAGACAAACGGTCTTGCCCTGTCCCCGCCCCCAAGTTTCCTGAATCTGCACCAGATGCGCCCCCCTTACCCAAGCCGACCGCCGTTGTATCCGAATCCAACAAATTTTGGTTCGCGTAACCCGTCAACTTGAGGTCAAACTCAGTTTCTTCTGGCGGCAGACATTGCGCATCGTCGCATACCATGCTGTAAACATTCCCCTTGAGCCGTACCCCATCGCGTTTTACCTTGAATTTCTGCTCAAAAACCGCTTTTTTCTTGAAGTAACGCACCAACATCCCTTCCCACACCTCCGCCTTTTCTTCGTAAACCTTACTACGCTCCACCACTTTACCCATAGGTTGCAAATCCGGGTGGGGAATAAAGGTAAATGCTGTGGGCTCGGGCCCCGATTGCCCCTCCTCAATATCCATTTCCTGCGCATACAGATGCCATCCATTGTCGATGTTTGCCGTAGCGCGAAACAAAGCCTCATCGGGCTGCAGCTGCACCACTTCAAATGTCCATCGAATGGGATTTAGAATCTGCGCATGGGCTATGTCGACCCGCAGAAGTACGGGCGCCAAAAGGGCGCTAAGCGCAAAAAGGGCGCTTAAGCCTACATTTTTCAAATTAATCGCCCCAAACATTGTATTCCGTTATCTCGAGGAGGTTGCCGTCGGGGTCGTTCACAAAAAACATACGTCGGCCCGATTCCCGTACCCCTTCATCGACCAGAGACACCCCTGCATCGACCAAAGCTTCTTTGTTGGCGTCGTACTCGCCATCACGAGATTCCAGCACAATGTGCTGGTTGGGGTACTGCAAGTGCCATGAAAGTTCACTACCCTCCTCGGCAGCCACCACCAAATGACACACCAACATGGTGCTTCCCGCCACAAAAACTGCGTGTTTGCCTTTCACATAACTCTGCGTACGAAAGCCCAGCAAGTCTTGGTAAAAGGAAATGGCCTTCCTTAAATTCTTGACCGTTATATGTGATTCCTTGAGCTTGGTGAACTGCAGCATGGTGTATAGAGGGACGAATATACGGGTCGATGGGGAAATATACCGCATGCCATGGCCATCGAATGGCGCAGAAAATTGCCCTGAGATCAAATTTCCCTTTATTTTTGGCGTTTGCATCCGATGACCGAACCCACCCAACATTCATCCAAACCGCAGTGATTCACCCCATCGCAAGCGTATTTGTCCTTGGCCTGTTGCTGGTCCTGAGCAACATCACCCCAAGCGCCGCCCAGGTAGATCCCTACGGCGTTTACTTAGGGAAGGGTGAAAACACGGATCGCTCCACGAGCAAGATAGGCGATTTCAAGGACCAACTCATGCAAGAACTCGGCAGTGCAGTCTATTTTATGATTCCTGAGGGGGCCGGAACGCTCTATGAAATTAGCCTACCCGGCATTTGCTACAGTCTGAGATATCCCTGGCACGTACGTGGCGACGATTTCAGTATCAGTACGGGCACCTACGGCACGGTCGGACTCAACATATCGAATCTGGGGAGTTATTTTATGCTTCAGCTGCCGATGCTCACAGAAGTCAACCTGGGCCGCGGAAGCACCCGCGGTAACCCCCGGAATCTGGGGGTTTCGGCTGGATTAGGGCCAGAATTAACCACCCTCACCGGACTCAACATCACCCAGGTGAACCTTTCCTATTCGCTGGCCTTGCGGTTTCGCCTGGCTGGTCGCCCCTTGTACCTTCGCTATGGCTCATCGATCGGCACCATTGGACGGGGCGATTATCAGGTCTACAGCATGACCATTGGCAACAGCCTTTTTTAACCCTCATTCCGTACCCTGCACCCATTGAAACTGAGCGTCGTACTAGTCAACTATAAAGTGCCCCTGTTCCTCCACCAAGCCTTGTTGTCGCTCCGCAAGGCCCTACGTGGAATAGAGGCAGAGGTGTGGGTAGTCGATAATAAGTCGGACGACGACAGCCTCGACCGGATCCGCCGCTACTTCCCAGAGGTACGCCTCATCGCCAACCCTGAGAATGTTGGTTTCTCCCGGGCCAACAACCAAGCCATGCGTGAAAGTGGGGCCGAGTACATCCTCCTGCTCAATCCCGATACCCTCTTGCCCGAAGACAGCCTCCACAGAAGCCTGGCATTCATGGACCAACATCCACGCGCGGGTGGATTGGGCATACGCATGCTCGACGGCAGCGGGCGATTCCTCCCCGAATCGAAACGAGACCTGCCCACCCCGCTCGTGGCTTTTTGGAAGCTCACCGGGCTAAGCAGCCTGTTCCCCAAAAGCCGCACCTTTGGCCGTTACCACCTGGGATACCTCAATGCCCATCAAAACCACCCCGTACACGTGCTTTGTGGCGCCTTTATGTTGATGCGCCGAAGCGTGCTCCAGGAAGTGGGACTGCTCGACGAGCGCTACTTCATGTACGGCGAAGACATTGATTTGAGTCACCGCATTCGCCTGGCGGGCTACGAAAACTGGTACTTCAGCGAAACGCCCATCCTTCACTACAAAGGCGAAAGCACCCAAAAACAGTCGATGCGCTATGTGCGGCTTTTTTACCAGGCGATGGCGCTCTTTGCCCGGCAACATTTCTCGCCCCAAGGTGCGCGCCTGCTGGGATGGCTGCTGTATGTCGGCATTGGGATTCGCGCTCTGGCCGCCCTACTCCGCCGCTGGTCGCGCAGCGCCCTGCATCCTGCCCTCGACGCCGCGCTCTTGTATGGGGTGATGTATGGGCTCACCCATTGGTGGCAAACCTACATCAAGGCCGACGAAGGTGTGGTGTATCCTCCTTTGTTTATCCAATGGATCTTGCCTGGTTATGTTTTGATCTGGATTTCTGGCCTTTACCTCAGCGGAACCTATGAACGCCCCTACCGAACGGGGCGATTGGCGGGTGGACTGCTGGCCGGTAGTATGGCCATAGCGGGTTTATATGCTTTTCTGCCCGTTGAACTTCGTTTTTCGCGTGGACTCATCATCGCGGGGACTTTATGTAACCTGTTGTTCGCAGCCGTCCTGCACGGGGCTTTGGAACGCATTTCGGGCCACACCAAACTGCGGCGATCGAACCGCACTGTACCCCATCTGCTGATCGTCGGCCAAAAAGTGCATGTCGACCGCGCCCGGACTTTATTGCAAGCTGTAGGGGTGCCCCATCATTACCTGGGTTATGTGACGCCTTCGGGGGAAGTTTTAACGGAACGAAACGATCCAAGTAACCCATCAACGCACAGTCCATCGACCGACCGCGACTGGCTGGGGACGGATGAACGACTCAGCGCCATTTGTCACACTTTAGAGGCCGACGAGCTCATTTTGTGTGGCGACGACTACCCCAATAAGCAATTAATCGCGTGGATCGAGGAGTTGGGCCATTCAGTTCCCTCCATCAAAATCCTTCCCGAAGGCGCCGATTTCATCATGGGAAGCAGTTCGGTCGACCACCCCGGCACCATCTACAGCACGCATCCCGAAATGCGCATCACAAGGGCCGATCAAAAGCGCAAAAAACGCCTATTCGATGTGCTTGTTGCCCTGCATCTATTGTTGCTATGGCCCGTTTTTGGGCGGTGGTTCTACCCCCATTCGCTCCGTTCAATGAACTCCCTGTTGCGGCTGCTGATAGGCCGTTGCACCCTCATTTCCTTTCCTGAATCCCAGCATTTGCCCAAAATGAAAGGCGGGCTCATCAACATCGACTCCGGCCAGCGGGGGGGCGATGTATGGGCGCCGGTTGACTTCCGGCTGCGATTTGACTACTGCCGCCACTACAGCATTGGACTGGATCTGCGTCGCCTTATATCGGAATTCCGTTCCTCAAAAAGTAACTGATGGCATGAAGGCCCAAATCAGTCAATTTCTTCACCGTGCCGGGGTCATGTACACGGCCGACCTGCTCCGCTACCACCTGCATCGTTTGCGGTATGCGCGACACAATGCGGCCTTCAGGAAAACCCATCCCGCCTTTGTATTGCCCCCCGATTATCTGCTCTATGAATCCTATGGCATGCGCTATGCGGCCTATGCCGATGGGGGCAAACAAGCCGCTGAATGGCTCCTCGGAAAGGTTAGTCCCTGGCTAGTCACGTTTGAAGCAGACAAACGAAAGCCGTTGTCGGTGCTCGATTGGGGCTGCGGCCCTGCCCGTATGATTCGTCACCTCCCAGACCTACTCCCCCCAGGAAGCCGCGTATGTGGTACCGACTACAACGCAAAAACGGTCGATTGGTGTCAAAAAAATCTACCCGACATCGCGTTCAACCACAACGGGGCGGCGGCCGAACTGCCCTATGCCGATGCACAATTCGACTTGGTGTACGGGATATCGATTTTTACGCACCTCAACGAAGCGCAACACCACGACTGGTTTAGGGAATTGATGCGGGTGACCGCTCCTGGCGGTCTTCTTCTCTTTACCACGCAGGGGCGCGCGTTTTTACCGAAGCTGACCCCCGGCGAACGGCGGGAATTCGAATCAGGAAGGCCGGTTTTCCGGGGTTTAGGCCATCCTGGTCACCGCACCTGTTCCGCTTTTCATCCCCCCGAATTCTTGCGCAGCCTATTTGCCCCATGCTCGTGCCTATTGCACGAAGAGCGTGCGGCAATCCCTCGGAAGCCATTGCCCCAGGACGTATGGCTGCTGCGAAAGTCAGGGTGAAATCCAATTGTAGGACGATCGCTCAACGGCCGTACAGGTTTTTTAAGGCTTCGGTCATGCTCGGATAAAGGCAGCGAAAGCCAGTGGATTGAATTCGTTCGTTGGAAACTTTCTGGGAGTGCAAGACGGTCTCCGCCATACCACCGAGCATAAGTCGCAACACAAACCCTGGAATCCAGGTCCACAGCGGGCGGCGGAGGGTTTGCCCCAGCGCTTTGAGCAATAAGTATTGAGAAACCGGCAAGGGGGCAACCGCATTGTAAACCCCACGACAATCTTCATTTTGAATGATATGCAAGATTTGTCGGCCCAAATCGACGAGATGAATCCAACTCATGATTTGCGTACCAGAGCCCAATACCCCGCCGGCAAACAGCCGCATGGGCAGGGCCATTTTGGGTAACGCTCCCCCTTTGTCGCTGAGCACCACCCCAATACGCAGGATATTGAGTCGCGTTACAGCCTCCATGGGCTTGGCCTCCGCTTCCCAAAGTTGACAAACCTCCGACAGGAAGCCACTGCCCGGTGGATCCGATTCGCGGCATAGTCTTTGCCCAGCATTGCCGTAATAGCCAATGGCCGAGGCCGACACCACACAAGCTGGAACGGACAAATTCAAGGATTTTCTTTTGAGGAGACAATTAGAAAGAACCCGGGTGGAACGAACGCGCGATTCTGTGATTACTTTTTTTCGGGCGGGTGTCCAACGGGCATCGGCCACGCCTGCACCGGCCAGGTGA
>CAIVQI010000334.1 GCA_903908015.1 uncultured Bacteroidota bacterium | reverse complement strand
CTGTATGTCCCTCTACATCAACCTTAAAATCGACCGGGCTCATTTGTCGGACCTGACGGATAATCCGCTCCACTATTCCTCGTCCACCTGGCAGGAGTTCGGTTCCTCCAGATGCATAAAGCGATGCGCCGTTGATCATGGTCCGAATTTCATATTTCTGTGCATCCAACAGCACCTTTTTGTCCTGAATTTCCTCATGCAATGCACGCTCAAGGCTAATTTTGAGGGTCTGGATGGGGAACGAAATGGGCTGCGCGGCAGAATCCAATGTACTGACGTCAGCAGAACTCATCATGGCATTGAATCGCGGATCTGATGATGCAGCGATGAGTATGAAGAAAGTCAGCAGTAGCGTTACGGTATCCAAAAAGGTGGCCTGCCAGGCATCAGGGTTATCGGGCGGAAGTTCCGACGCAGACTTTTTAAGCTTTTGGTTTTTGGATTCAGGCATGATGGGTTGTTCTATTGGTTCGATGTTTTGTGCACCTCATCATGAAACCCGCTGGGCGCACTTTTCTTATATCAGCGGTTGACCGCAGGCATTTGCAATGACCGTAGCCCCCCATTTTTAATCGCGCGACATTGAACTCAATTGATCAGAAATATGCATGTCTGGTTTCCCTTCCAAAAGCAGAAGTACCGCTGCCAATTCCCGTTCCCGTCGCCTTGTATTCAGACGTGATGTCCTTGTGAATTTTTTAGCCAGTGGGAACCAAAAAAATTGAGTGAACATCATCCCGTAAAAGGTGGTCATCAGTGCAAGGGCCATTCCACTGGCCAAACCCGATGTATCACTAAAATTACCTAGCATTACGATGAGACCCATCAAAGTGCCGAGCATACCAAATGCCGGGGATGCACCTGCTAGCATGTTCGAGACGAGCACCGGTACAGTCTCTTCCTCTTGGATCATTTGTATCTTGATTTCACCCAGTACTGAAATTTCTTCGGCTTTATAATCCGTGGAAATGAGCTCTGCCAGATAACATCTGAACTCATCTGTTTTCTGCTCGGCCGTTTCCTTCAACACTTGGGCCCGATTTTTCCTCATTCGTCTCACCCATCCGAGGCAATCATCCACATGCGCTGCTTCACCAATTTCATGGGCTGAACGCTTCGCTGGAAGAAGCCCTCTTAAGGTAGCCAATACTTGTCCGCCAGGAAAACAAGCGAAAACCTGAAACAAGCTCCCCCCGGCAATGACCATCAGGCTAGGGATGTTCACGAGCATTTTCACAATTCCAGTGAATAAATCGGGGGGAAAGAGGGTAAAACCAAAGGAATCAGCACTTCCAACCAGAAAAACAAGCAGGCTAACCAGCAAGCCTAGGATACCTTTCATGACAGATGATTTACTTCATTGAATTGCTATGTGACGCAGTATCAATATGTGAAGGCATAAGCCAAGGCTTCCTGGGAAGTCGTATTGCACGTCGGTCAACGAGTGAATCCAATTTCCAGGCTTCAAGCCAGCAAGAATCAGCTTTTTTGGTTAGTCCCTGCACCTCGAATACATTTCCTAAAGCGATAAGTACGTCGGGGGAAGACAACCAATTCTGTGCTTGCAGGAGCAGTTGCTCAGCCTCTCGATACCTCCCCTCATACAATGAAAGCTGAGATTTGACAATGTTGCCAATCACCAAATTGGCCACAAGGGCATATTCCTCATCGAGTAAATTCATGATTTGGCGATTAACGGTATCTGCACGGATTCGACCAATGACCTGAGGAATTGAGTCCACTGAGGCCGCTGTATTTGCCGCATTTCTTCGCCACCGAAGGTTTCCTGAACACCCAATCATGACAAACAGGATTAAAATCAATATGACACCCTGTAACCCCCGGTTAAGAAGTTGGTCAGACCACTGGAGAAATCCATATCGGACGGCGTTGACAGTCTGTTTCATCATGCAGCGAATGACATAGGCTCAGGGCGTTCAAACTTCTTCATGGTCGCCATTTCTTTTAGAAATCTACGGGTGGCATTACTTTGTTTTTCTGGATTGGAAACCAAAATTTGGGCCATTTCCCAGAGCATGGCTTGTTCCCGCTCGGGCCGCTCAGCGAGGATTCTCTTGCCTACATGCTCTTCAATTGTAATGATGTATAGCAACTCCTCCTTGGTTAAAATTCGTGATGCTTCAGCAAGCTGTTGGTTATCAAACTGATCCAAATCTGACCACAAAACTGTATTACTCCGAAGCATCATCGCTAAATCCGCGTCAATCATGGCCAATCGTTCCAAAAATTCTGATTGTTGCGTCATGGGTTGTGCCTGCATGAGTTCCTCGGCCAGATGCAACAAATCCTTTCTAGCATCATTCTGTCCCGATTTTTGAATCATTTGGGTGATGAGGTCCCATTCCATTGATTTTAGTTGCTGTGCATTTGGCTCCGGTATTTCACTACTTGCCCGTATTAATCCAAATGCCGTATTCATGGCAATTCGTTGAAAGACAAATGGCCGAATATCCTCGGGTAATGAGAATACAATGAACCATGCGTGCTCTGCTGAACTCTCTTCAATGAGACGCACTTTCAAATCCAAATCGATGTGGTGTAAAACTGCCAGACGGCCTCTCGCCTCCAATTCAGAAAAGCGTGCCAAGCATTCCTTTGCTGTGGCCTCCACCCGCTCTGGATTGAGCAACCGCCATTTTCCATCTTTTAATCCACTCTTCAGCTTCTCCACCGTTTCCAAGCTCATCCATCGACTGAGAAGTGTTACCAGGCCCTCTTTTCGTGGACCCATTAAGTATAAAATCTGATCAATGGCTGTTTCGGTTTCTAAGACCCATGAATCCAATACAAATGCAACACCTTCAGGGCGTTTGACGATACCTTCCTCCAATTCGACCCGTACCCTCTCCATGTATCCAACAGCCTGATCCTTCTGTGAATTTACCCACTGATGTTGCGAAAAATTCCCACTCACTTCGTTCTGAGTCTCGGCTTTGGAAAAAGACCCGACTTGCTGTGGAATTGCCTCGGGTATACCTTGAGGAGCAATTGACGTTGTGTTAGCAGACAACGTTGACTGAACGTCAGCTGTTTCGCGTGACTTGGACAGGCGTATTAATGCCCAAAACATGAGGCCTGATGCAGCTAGAAGCGCAATCGATAAATAATACGCCATGTTCAGTCCCGTCCGCCTGATCTCCAGCATGCTTCGGGCATGCTGGGTAGAATCCGAACGCAAATGAGCATCCATGACACGATTCGTCAAGGATGCCAGACTTCGGTCGGGGAAGCCAACCAATTGTACAACAACTGCATCGCCCCTTTTCTCGTCGAGCCCAATTGTCTTTTGAATCAAGGATGTGATGAAGTCTATTGCCTTCTCGTTGACCAGACTATCGAAAAGTAGATTCACTGTAATTCTGTCGATTGTAATCACTTCTCCTGATGTCGTGACTACCTGATAGGGCGACTGTTCTTCTGGAAACAAAGTGCTTTGCTCAGCCCGGATTTCTTTCGTTTTCTGAATCCGCTTATTGTAAAAAGGCAATGCTGGCAGCATCTCCATTTCATCCTCATCTGCGCCTGGGTCCAGCTCTTTACCCCTAATGATACCGGATTGATTCATGGATTTTCCCTTGGCTTCTGAATTCACTTCACCTTGAATTTGAATACTCAAATGAAAAATCGACGGATCGATGTAGGTGGCTATGAATCCGTTTAAATATGCTGCCATCGTGCTTTCAGCCTTGAATCTTTCCCATTCCGATAAGGGTCTCGCATTGGCTTCAAAATATATCGGTAATGACATCAGCATACCCATCATCCCGACACAGTGAAACCACTGTACCCGGAAAAAACATGAATGTATGTTCGTAGAGGCGATCATGGTGAATATGACATTTGATTTGATGATATTCTCAGCTGATTCATTAACATAGGATCGGACAGAAGAACATTCGGATTTCGTTGTAAAGCCAATCCCCAGAATTTGTGGGCATCTGATCGTTGTCCCATCAAAAAAGAAATAGTGCCCCTGAGCGCCAGTCCATGATCTGATGGAAACAAACTAAGCGATAGGTCAAGCATATCCCCTGCTTCTCTATGACAACCCTGATATATCAATTCTTGTGTTTCAACAAAGGAGGCAACGGCAATGCGTGCACGTGATTGAAACACATTTCGCCAATGATGCTCGTTCATATAACTCGTTACTTTTCCATCAATTCGGCTGGAATCGGCGTAGGCAAAGTTGGAATACCCCTTGAAAGAAGGGATTGCTATCGTTGGATTACGGCTTGAGGCCGTTCTCCAATAATTGTATGCAAGAGTGGTATCACCATGAACAAAATATACCGTTCCCTTCAAAGCCAGCCCATGATCAGTGGAAAAGAGAAGCAGGGAACTATCAATCATTTTGAGCGATTGAAGCCGGTCCTCATTGTAGAAGTGGTGTTGCGCATCTACAAACGCTGC
This sequence comes from uncultured Bacteroidota bacterium, assembly GCA_903908015.1. GTDB lineage: Bacteria > Bacteroidota > Bacteroidia > UBA7662 > UBA7662 > F1-60-MAGs140. Next base: position 5,094 of record CAIVQI010000334.1, on the reverse strand, counting down.
TATGCATAACTGTGCCCTGAGCTCAAGTCGCGTCCTGTATTCCGAAACGTATAAGGGTCTGCTCCGAATAGACTCCGGCGACGGCAATTCTGGTTGAATGGTGAATGTTACATTTTCATAATGATGTCCGTCGATGCTGGCCATGATTTCAAGAATCAAGGAATCAGGATCAACTACCCCGCCCATAAATTCCAATTGTTGTTGATCGACTTTTAAGCTATACGTACCCGGTTGAAGCCGATCTATATAAAAACTGCCATCGGCATAGCTACGAAGGACCATTGAAATGGGTTTCGAATGTTTGCCAATGGCTTCAACGAAAATACGTACACCCCCCAATGGACGCGTTTGTTTAGGCCATTTCTGCAACACCTCACCAGATATGGATCCGGCCCTATATAAGGGCACATCGATTCTATTCGTCTGGTTTGGACAAGCAACAAAGGCATAACTTTCAGAGAGCGCCACCAGATCGGCCTCAGGGAGCGTATTTTCATCGATCTGTAATTCATAACGCCAATAGGATTGTAGTTGAAGAAATCGAAGAAGGCTGTCTTTACCCAATAAACCGGCATATGATTTATCCAGCCGGGCTGATGGTACTGGTACAATCATCTCACCCTCATCGAAACGCTTATTCCCATTCTGATCCATAAAAAAACGAACACATAGTCCGGCCCGACCGACCTGTTCGGCTGGAGAGCCTATGAGCTTGCGGGATGTAGCATCCCACATGACCGATCCCATTCCTGAATGTCTGATATAAGTCTGGGGTATATCTGACCCTAACTGGGTTCCCCAATCAGTAGATGTTCGAAGTGACCTGAAATCATATTGGACGTTCAGTCCAAAAAGGATTCCCTGACCCCGAATGGGTCGTGAAAGGTTGAGTTGTAGCCTGCCTGTACGTCCGATATTCCTTCCCACAGAAAATCTAAACTGACCACCTGTACTGCTTTGGGCGGAAATTTTTCGGAAATCTGTGGTGAGATTTCCCCTAAAATTGAGTCCCTGTATAAATCGGGGCACAAACTTCCATCTCGGCACCACAAAAACGCTTTGTATGGTCATTTCTTGAGCCTGCTCCCATTGTTCACCTACAACATCCCCAAGCCTGACTACTGTAGCAGATGCCTTGTACTGAATACGGTTCGTGAAGGGGCCCTGATTCCAAAGCGCATCGGCCGATAGGTACGCCCTACGCGTCCCTCTGGCATCTGTTAACTCCCCATCGATTCTGAATCCCAATGGCCTGTGCTTAAAACTTAAGGGCATGATGTGTTGAAACTGAATTTTTTTTCCACCAACCGACCGGTAATCTGTTGTGGATTGATTCAACCCCCCGAATTTTTCATAGCTGATGTTGGTGCTCATTCGTTTGGAAAAAATCGTCCCCAAAGTCAATCTGCTGTTGCCCTGCCCATCCAATGAAATATTCATTAAATATTGCTGCAATATTCTGGCATGAATCGAGCCGCTTGCCTTTAAATGATGACCCATAGAATCTGCTGCACTGTGCACACCAAGACGTACCGACAGTTCGGGCATAATTCCTGCTTCAATTTGACCACTTGTCAACCACTTTCCACGACTGAGTTCGTTTTGCCCCAATTGGAATTGATAGTTGATCTGACCCGCTGGCAAAAAAGCAAACGGTATATTCAATTGTCGGTGCTCAATGATTTCCCTCCCATCCGGCGTATAAATCTTGAGTTCCACGCGCGATTGCCCGAAGTTCATTGGCAAACGAAACATGAACCTGCCTAAGGAATCCGCGGTTGTATAATCGATCAGCCGTCCCGAAAACCATAGGTCTATATCAGAGTGTGGCACGGTATGCCCCTCTAGTACGTTATTACCTAATATTTTTCGTGGCATCACATTGGCATTGCTCACGTATATCCCCCTTGCCGACGCCCCTGGTATGGTGCTAAATGCCGGCCTACCAATGATCAATTGGGTAGGTGCCATTGAGAAGCGCTCGGAACATCCACGGGCTGTAACATAACGCCAATTCGTTATTTGCCTTCCCAATGCAACACCTTGATTGGTTTGCTGTATGGCCAGACTCCCTCCAAGGTCACCCCCAAACAATTCAATCCCAGCCGTAAGGCGTCCCTCAACCAATCGACCGTTGGGTGTGTGATCAATATTATACCTAAAGTCAATGGCCCCAAAACCCAACCACGTACGATCGCGCATCAGAAGTGTATCGGCAGGTTGGACCATGATTCGCGCATCGTCAAATGACAGCTGTCTGCGGGCCTGCATGTTACGGGCGCGCCATTGAAAGGGCAATTCCTTGTCAGAGGTGAATCCAATAGCCATAGATGCCTGATTTAACGTCCATTTCACTTGAAAAATCGAATCAAAGAGCTGCATTTTTAGGTATATCGTGCTTTCATCCTGTAGAACATCCCCTGGATGAAAGGCTGTCTGCCTTGAATTTTTCAGATAAACACTATGGCTGATGTCGATCATCCAAGCAGTTGGATTCCCCTGATGGCTTGAAGCGATGGAGGTGACTCGCCCACCGGTATCTCGTAGCGTCTTGAATGGTATTTCTAAAATGGTCAGCACTTCTGCGAGCGATAAGTAGTTTTGATTTTGTCTTGACTTAACATCTAGATATACTTCAGAAAAAGATGGATGGATGAGTAGGTATAGGTTGTCATCTTCGTCTGTTTGCGCTTGGGATTCGCGGTAAAAAACCGACACAAACAGCAGCATGAGCAATGCGGGGCAGTACCACTTCACAAAAACAGAATTCCAATTTATTCAGGTATAACAATTTGATCTTGATAGATATAGGGTTGGGCTGCCACGATTTCAGCAGGATCGATGTCGGATCTTTCGGTAGTGAATGTCAAACGAACTGAGTAGGTACCAGCCTCCATTTTTTTTTCACCAAGCTGAAAGCCTAGCTTTCTACTTCCGTCGAAATACAACGCAACAGGCCTCGAATAGCGCAAAACCACCTCATCATTGGCTTTGAGCACCTCAGTGATTAAATTCCCCAAAAAAGGCGCATTGCCCGTTCTTTTGAAGTCATATTCCAGGTTTAACTGCTGATCCAAGCAACGCGAATGGAGCTTGGTCACTTCGATACCCGTACTCACAGAACCCGATTTGTAAAAAGCCGCAACCACTTGTTCGAACCTCATGTTGATTTGTGTGGCGAGCCCTTCAGCCGGATCACCTTCGCCAATATCTGCCAGCTGTTGTTGACTGCTGACCTTAACCCGGGTAAAATACACCCCTGGCTGAGCATCTCCTGGTGGTCGTACCTGCATGCGCACAATTTGTTTGCCCCCTGGCGGGAGTGTAAAACTCTTAGGATATGCCCTAATCATACCATCGAGGGCGTATTTCAATTTCCGAACGGTATCGTCGTACACCATCATCAAGCCTCCATCGGGCAACTCATCGGGATAGCCGAACTGAAATGAAATACCCACCTCCATGGATACAGCTCCGGTGTTCATTATCGTAGTGGATCCTACCCCTCTACCATTGATAAAAACTGCTGCAGGGGCAATACCAACCTGTGCTTTGGTCGACCATGACAAAAACAAAGCTCCTATGACAACCGGAATGTATGTCTTCATATTCCTTCTACTTTGATTTTTTTTGATGCCGCCCTACAAATTATAACTCATCCGGATCTCCAGGGTTCCTGAATACCTACCTGTTGTATTGGTTAATCCCGTGATCGCACCCTGAGCCGCCGTGGTTGCAGCCGCAGAGGTTGTTACCCCTGCAGCATTAGCAGCACCAATGACTGAATTTGCTGCAGCGTATGTGGGTGCGAGCATGCCCCCTAAATACAAGGTTACTTTTTCGGAATGCGCCGCTGTTCCATTGAAGTCGGTGCTGATGATGTACTGCCCACCAAACCCAGAGCCGTCGGGGCGTGTAACGTCATTGTATTGGTTGAAATCACCCGCTAATGACGGGTTACCGATCATCACCTGACTGTTGCAGTAGGCAGCGCCCTTACTACTCACACCTGTATTGACTGAATCCGTGCTTTGTGTACCCCTCGCATGCGCACCTTGGCGGGCAGCTGCACGAACCACAAAGAAAATCGAGTCGCTGCTCAACGTTCCTGCAGAAACAGTCCGTTGGCTCCGCATTCCCACAATTCCATTGTAATTGGGCGTTGTGGTCGTACCCGCCTGTTGATCCAGCGCCCTTCGACCTCCAATTTCAAGCAGCACAGGTTCATTGGAAGTGCCGTCAATTTGAATTATCCCGATGTTCGCCGTCTCTCCGAGATTGGAGTTACCCCCCGAATTGACCGGCAACCGAAGTGGATCCAAGATGACCGCTGGTCGACCCGCCCCAGTGAGTACAGTTCCAAATTCCACATTGGCTTTTGTAGCGTTGTTGATCGATAGAATTTTCGTTAGGCGCGCGGTGACCGTCAACTGATCGGTTTGTGACTGATTTTGCGCATTGGTGATGTGGACTTGAAGAAAAATGACCCCAAAACAAAAGATTTTATATGGTACTTTTTGATTAAATAGATATTTCATGGGTTAAAAATTTAAATAATATAACACAAAATGATTTTACCATTGCCCTCTATTGGATATCCAAGCCAAGCAGTATATCGCTTGCCTGATTTCTTCAGTGGTGCGGGCTCATCACCCGTTTCCTCTGATAATCGGGCCGATAAAGTGACAGGATAAGAACTGATGACTCTGGATTCGACGAGACTTCCACCGCCGTCGCATAAGTACCGAACCGTTGGCGCTCGCACCCACCAAGGCTCGTGTTGGATGTCGAGTAGGTATTGCACATTCTCGAGTGACTTTATTTCTAACCACTTCATCGTACGCAGTTTTCGGTTGGCTTCTTGATTTCGATCGGCCAAGTCGCTCAATGCGGTTTTCAAGAGGTGATGGCTATTGAGAACTGCCGGAACCCTGTATGTTCCCCCCGACCACGGCAGAAGCACAGAATCCAAAATCGGACGGAGAAAAAAGTCACCCGAAACCTCCAGGTAAACCCCCATCAACTGAGCATTTAAGGAATGAACCGACAGCATGAACAGCAGCGTAGTTGTCACGCCAAAACGATGATTCTGAT
>CAIVQI010000333.1 GCA_903908015.1 uncultured Bacteroidota bacterium | reverse complement strand
GCCGTGTGGTTTTATGCAAGATTAGCAAATCTGGATGATTGGTGTGCTTGTTAGATACTTTGTGAAGTAAGTTTTGAGCTTCGACCATGCTGACTTCATGAAGGCAATGAAAGAAGATGTAAACCCACTTTTAGGTGAATTAGGTCTTTGGGCCCTCACAAATTACAGTATTCGCCAAAAGGAAAAGGGCAAGGCCGACAAAAAAAAGAGAGCTTAGGTTGCTATTGAGATCGTTAAGTCTTATCTCGAGCATGGCTTTGACCTAATTGGGCAGGAAGCCAAAAGAAAAAATCAATAAAATAGAAAAAACTGAAATTGAAGTAAATGCAATTAAAGCCGAACCGAAAAAAAGAGGCAGGAAGCCAAAAGAAAAAATTAATAAAATAGAAAATACTGAAATTGAAGTAACTGCATTTAAAGCCGAACCGAAAAAAAGAGGCAGAAAACCGAAGGCTAAAATAGAAGGTGAGTTAACTGCAATTAAAGCTGAACCGAAAAAAAGAGGCAGAAAACCGAAAGTAGCCGCTGTAGTTTCGCAGTTTGAATCTGAAAAAACCGCGAAGAAATCGGCAAGCAAAAAAAATATGGGTCGTACTGCAGAAAAAAAGCAGAAGGAAGAGCCCGAACTTTCAGTTGAACGCAAACCGAAAAGAGTCAAAAAATTGAATTTGACGAGTCCAAAATCCACCGAGAAAAAAGCCACAAAAAAACCAGCCAAAAAAACTGGCGGCGCGAAAAAAACAAAAATTGAGCGCCCTCCAATCGCCGAATTTGGTTTGGATGCGGTGAACCTTACCGAAAAAATGCAAAATCCCAACCTTTAATGTTTAGCATAGGAATTGAAGAGGAATATCAGGTCATCGATCCCAAAAGCAGGGAACTGGTATCGCACGAACAACAAATTGTGGCGGGGGTAAATGCTATACTGCCCGATCAGGCCAAAGCCGAGATGCATGAAGCTGTGGTTGAGGTCGGCACCAAAGTATGTCAAAACATTCAGGAAGCCGAACAGGACATCAAAACATTGCGGAAGGTGGTTTCGGATGTGGCTCGAAGTAAAGGTTTTGTGATCGGGGCATCTGGCACCCATCCCTTCTCCTTATGGCAAACCCAATTGATCACCGAAAACCCCCGCTACCACGAAATTGTCAATGAATTGCAAGACACCGCCCGTTCCAATTTGATCTTCGGATTGCATGTGCATGTGGGCGTTCCAGACAAAGACATGGCAGTACACATCGCCAATTCAGTTCGGTATTTTCTGCCCCACATATACGCCCTATCTACAAACTCCCCATTTTGGGAGGGAAGAAATACCGGGTTTAAATCATATCGGTCGAAAGTTTTCGATAAGTTTCCCCGAACGGGCATACCTGATTTTTTCGAGAGCTATGCCGAATATGAGAATTACGTTAAAATGCTCGTGAAAACGAACTGCATCGACAACGCGAAAAAGATATGGTGGGATATCCGCGTTCACCCCTTCTACGATACCATCGAATTCAGAATCTGTGACGTGCCCATGAGGGCCGACGAAACAGTGGCCATCGCAGCCCTCATTCAGGCTTTGGTGGTGAAACTACATCAACTGCGGCAGAACAACCTGAACTTTATGATTTACAAGCGCGCCTTACTCAATGAAAATAAATGGCGGGCAAGTCGGTATGGCATTGACGGCAAGCTCATCGACTTTGGCAAAGAATCTGAAGTAAATACCCGCAGCCTGATTCATGAATTGCTTGAATTTGTTACGACAGCAGTCGATGAAATGGGGACCCACTCCTATATGGATCACATCCGAAGCATGCTCGAACAAGGAACTGGGGCCGATCGACAACTCCAGACCTTCGCCCAAAGCAATGACCTCAAAGCCGTGGTCGACTATTACGTAGAACAAACCGTGGCGGGTTTATAATCCAAAACTCGTATTTTGGGGGTTACCCCCAGCGCCATTCTCCAGATGACAGAAGTAGAATACAGACCCACACGGGTAGCCTTACTCGATATGTACGACCGTGCCCCTAATCTGGGCATGGACAGCCTCAGAAGCATATTAAAGAATTTCGGCGATCTGATTGAGTGGCAAGAATTCGACGTGAGAAACCGCAGGGAATTGCCAGGAATCGATTTCGACTTGTACGTATCGACCGGTGGCCCCGGTTCACCCCTCCTGGCCGGACATGGCTGGGAGCTCGGTTATCGGGCACTCCTCGACCGCCTGTGGGCCCACAACCAGAACCCACAAAATAGACCAAAACCCGTCTTTTTCATTTGCCACAGCTTTCAAATGCTTTGTCAGCATTTCGGACTCGGCACAGCTTCTTTGCGAAGAAGCCCTTCCTTCGGCATTTTTCCAGTCCACAAAACCCAATATGGTGTGCATGACCCTCTTCTGGAAGGTCTCCCCGACCCCTTGTGGGCCGTAGACATGCGCGATTGGCAGGTGGTGCAGCCCGACTTTGCCGCATTCGAACGCTTCGGCGCTCAGATTTTGGCCATCGAGCGCATGCGCGACCACATCCTATACGAACGCGCCCTGATGGCCGTTCGGTTCGGAACGCATTTTTTTGGCACCCAATTCCACCCTGAAGCTGATCCGGGCGGGATGTTGCATTATATGATGCAGCCCGAACGAATTGCAAACATCATCCGCCAACACGGGGAAACAACCTACCACGACATGCTGCAAAAATTAAACGACCCAGGCAAACTCGAACAAACCTTTCGTGGCATCCTGCCTCGGTTTCTTGAACTCGGCCTCTTACAAACACAAGAAGTTTAGAAAAATCCCATGGTTTGTTTCGAAACATGCATGGAAGCCAAAAGAAATCTAAACCCACTGCACATTTGGCCATCCATGTGGACAGGAAAAAAGCCAGAAAATGACCAATGATATTCGCCAACGCATCAATGATTCGTATACAACGGAGCATTACACGCGATTGCTTGATGAACTAAAATCTCGGATCGGTGAAGTGCCTGATTTTCGGGTGGCCGAAAGTCCAGTTTTCGTGCCTGCCGATCTCACACAGAAGCTCAAACTAGCTTGTGAAGAAATCTGCGCTCAACTCCTCACCCCCGATTACCTGGAAGCCAGTCTACAGGCAGTGCCCGCGCATCAGTCAGTACCGGGTTGCTCCGAGTTCCCCGAGCTCCTCGTACTCGATTTTGGCATCACCCACACAAGCGATGGACAGCTGCATCCCATGTTGATTGAATTGCAGGGGTTTCCGTCGCTCTATGCCTATCAATCTGTTTTGGCTCAATCTTATCAAAAAATATGGGGACTCACGCCCACCGACGGCATGCCTTATTTATCGGGTTTTACCCACGAAAAGTATGTGGAATATCTCCAACAGCTCATCTGCGGAACCCATGCACCACAGCATGTGGTACTGCTGGAGATCGATCCGAGGCATCAAAAAACCAGGGCCGATTTCTATGCCAGCGAACGGCTGTTCGGCATCAGCATCTGCTGTTTGCGCGACATCCATCGTTCAGGACGTGAACTATACCATAAAAAAGATGGAAAATTGCTTCCCATTCACCGGATCTACAACCGCATCATTTTCGATGAACTCGAGCAACGCCCCGAATTCATTCGCGAATGGAACCTTCTCGACCCCATCGAGGCAGAGTGGGTGAGTCACCCCAACTGGTATTTCCGCCTCAGTAAATTCAGCCTGCCCTTTTTAAAAAGTCGGTTCGTGCCTGAGTCGCAACTCCTAAGCCAGATCAATCAAATGCCTGGTCAGCTGAGCGAATGGGTATTGAAGCCCCTGTATTCCTTTGCCGGAAGTGGGGTTCAGGTGGATGTGACACCGGATTTGCTTGAACACATCGAACATCCGGAACACTACCTACTCCAGCGCAAGGTCCAATATGAGCCGGTTGTGAACAGCCCATCTGGCGGGGTAAAGGTTGAGATCAGGATGATGATATTCATCGATCCTAAAAGTCGGAGACCCCAAATCATCACCAACCTCGCCCGCTTTAGTCGCGGCAAGCTCATTGGCGTGCGCTACAACGAAGGCCTCGATTGGGTGGGTGGGAGCTCAGCCTTTTTTTTGGAATAGGCATCCCTTGCCACTTCATCGGACTGTGATGAAATGTGGAAGCCACATACCGATGGCCTCCCCAGCAGAACAGAAAGTCCAATCACCTATTTGGGTGGATCAACGCCATACTCGGGGATTTTCCCTGTGACGGTTGAAAAAAACTGCTGAATGATGCGCATATCGGCATCCACCTGTCCCGTTGGATAAAAAGGTGGCTCGAAACGCAATTCCTTATCCTTGAAATCCATCCCCACCATAATAATTGGCACACCGGCCCCCACGGCCATGTGGTAGAACCCACTGCGCAGTCGATCCGCCTTTTTGCGCGTTCCCTCGGGCGACAGCGACAAATAAAACCGGGGATGGGTTTGGAACAACCGAACTACCGCATCGACCATACCCTGACTGCGGCTGCGGTCGACCGGATAGCCGCCCAACCAGCGAAAAATCCAACCAAAAGGGCCCTGAAACAAACTGCTTTTGCCAATGAAACTGATGTCCTGCTTCAGAACATTACGCGATAAAACCCCAATTAAAAAATCCCAACTGCTCGTGTGCGGGCCTACCGCAACAATGGCCTGAGGAACATCAGAAGGAATCTGACCCACAATCCGCCACCCCATCAGGCGGTAAAAAATGAATTCTGCCAGTAATTTCTTCATGCATCCTCTTTTAAATCAGTGACCCCCCCAGACACAATAAACTTCATGTAAGCGGTAGAATCTACGTCAATCTTCTCGACCCGATTGGCGTCAACAAAAAACAAATTACCTGAAAAATTATACGAATGCGGAAGATATACAGCCACCAAACCGGGTTTGCCCAAAAGGGCAAGATCGGGTTGGGTGAGGAAGCCGGGTTTGGCAGTACCGTCCATAAAATGCACCAGAATAGGTTGATTGAACTTCCGCTTATCGCCCACAAAAGCCTCCATCAGGTCGCGTATGGAGGTGTAGATTAATTTAATGAATGGGGCTCGGGTGAGAATGCGTTCGATGAGATCGAGCAGGGGACCAACAAGCAGGTTGGAGCCCAAAAAACCAATCAACGTAATGCCCGCCACCGTGGCCAGCAGTCCGAGTCCGGGTATCCCCAAATCGAGCCAGCCGTCGAGGGTGCGGAACACAAATGCCACAACATAAAGCGTTGCGGCGATAGGTGCCACCAGCAGGAGTCCGTTGAGAAACGACTTCACGATGCGCATTCCTAATCGCTTGACGGGCCTATTATTCATGGTTTTGATTCTTTTTGTTTGCCTTTTTCAATTCGGCCCGGCTGGCCTCTGTTTTTCTTTTGTTATTTACAGCCGGACTAGGCCTGCCAACTGCTGCTGTTGGTTCCTCGGAAACAGGCCATCGCATCAGTGCTTGTTTCATGGCTTCCAGTTGTCGGTTTGATTCAAGTTGCTCTGGTGGCGCTGCACGCTCTGAGCAATCCGTGAGGCCACAACGCTCGCAGGTTTGACCAACCACCCTTACCGGTATGGCTGTGTCGTTCCAAAATCGTACCACCCTTTTGAGTTGGGGTCCCATCCTAAGGCCCAGGGCAACGCTGCTTTCTCGTGGCTGCCAAGCCGAAGGAGCATTGGCAATGGAAAGCAACAAGTACTGGTTGTCGCTGTCGTGGTAGTGTGACTGCTGGGCGCGGCAGAGGATGTCGCTCCCGCTTTCTTTGCGTTCATTCATCACCGAGACCGAAACCCAGCGTCGGCAATAATGCTCATGCCGGGCGCGGGCGTTTGGGCTATGCTCGCCGTTGAGGTGCAGCACCTTAGTGAGGTTATAAAGGGTCTGCTCATGATTTTTCCGCTCCATTCGCAGGAAAAACAGCTCATTTAACCCAAAATAATGTGGAAGCAGCGATGTCATCCTGTGGAGTAAAGTTTCCGAAGACACCCCAAAGCGCTGCATCATTCCGGGGAGGAATGTGCTGTCGAATGATTTCATCTGAACAAATTGATGAAACTCAGTTTGCATGATGTCGCCCGGCAGCAAAAGGGCGGAAGCAAAGTAGGACGCCTTGAAATTGTTGAGCACATGATCGAACGATTCTACCCGCACCCAAGAGGACGTGTAGGATCGGTGTCCGGGCTTCAGGTGGGCATAGCCAAGCTCCCGACACAGTGCGAACCTTCTTTGGTCGATGCCCAGACCTTCATTGAGCAACAGCCGCGGGCGGCGACCAGGCACGGTGAGCGACCGAAGCCCTTTCAATGCGGGCTCTTCCAGAAAAGAGGTATATCGGACGTCATAATTGAATTGTTTCCTGAGTACTTTTTCCAAATCGGCTTCCGTTAGGGGGGCCTTCAACTTATATTCCAACAAAAAACGACTCGCCTCCATCTCCAATTCTGGGAAGTAATTGTCGTGCATCTGTTGGTAGGTGCGCAAAACGGCAAAGTAAAACTCCTCGAATCCGAGTCCGTAGTTTCTGCTGATTTCGATCAGTGTGCTCACGAAGGCGCTGAGCTTTGAAGGGGCCCCGGCCATCATTCCGAGCAGGTCGGCCATCTCCATACCAAACATATCAAGGGGCAAATCGTGAACAAACTCCTCCCGGAGCAGTTCACCCACCGGCTCTAACCGTTTGTCGAGCTTGAGCGACACCATTTGGTCGTAGTTGGTGCGCAAGGCTTCGGCCAATACAGCAATTTTATCGCCCCTCGGGTATTTGCGTGCGCGTTCGATTTCGTTGAGATAAGACACCGAAATGCCAGTGCGATCGGCTAAGTCGGAGAGCGATAAACCCGCATCGATGCGGAGTTGACGCATTTTCAACCCGAAAATAAGCCGAATGTTCTCTTCACGCAGGGCCATGTTGCTTGGGGTATCGCTCAGAAATCATTCACGAAATAAGCAAAAAAAATCGACCCATACAGGAAAAAGAAATGGACAACCTCAACCACTGTTTTGCGAATTTTCGCTGAATGTGTATATTCGCTAATTCAAAACACTGGCTCCATGATCAACGAGACTATAACACCTACAGACGCCATGCACCAATGGCTGCAGGAAAGAGAAATTCGGCAGTTCCTGGAAGCGCTGCATCAATTTGGGGAAGCTGGCCGGCAAGCATTACTGAACAACCGAAGCAGACTGCAGGAGCGCTTCGATGCTGGTTATAGGCCGACTCCCCTCCCTGAAACCCAAGACATCCGATCGGGTTCTTGGCGCGTCACAGATATTCCGCTGGATTTACGTGACCGGCGTGTGGAAATTACGGGGCCACCCGAGCGCAAAATGATCGTGAATGCGTTGAATTCTGGAGCCCAAGTTTTTATGGCAGACTTTGAAGATGCCTGCTCACCAAGCTGGGGGAACATTTGCGCGGGTCAGTATTACCTCTGGCAGGCTGTCAGGCGGCAGATAAATTTTCGGGATGAAGAGCGCGGAAAGGCGTATGTACTCAATGAGCGGACCGCCACCCTGATGGTTCGTCCCCGTGGTTGGCACCTGAATGAGCGGCACATCAACATACAGGGCAAGCCCATGAGCGCCACCCTCTTTGATACCGGATTGTATCTATTTCTTAACGCGCAAACGCTGATTGACCAGGGTAGTGGGCCGTACCTCTACCTGCCCAAAATCGAAAACCACCAAGAGGCCGCCTATTGGGCCAGCGTGCTCGACTATATGGTTCGCTACCTCAGGCTGCCCGAAGGCATTTTGAAGGTAACCGTATTGATTGAAACCATCACTGCAGCTTTCGAAATGGAGGAAATCTTGTATGCGTTGCGCCACTACATCGTGGGCATGAACGCAGGGCGGTGGGACTACCTCTTCTCGATCATCAAAAAGTTTCGGCATGACCCGCATTTCCTCTTGCCGGACCGTGCGCGGGTGACCATGACCGCGCCGTTTATGACCGCCTATGCTGAGCGCCTGGTTGATGTGTGCCAACGCCGCGGTGCCGCACCCATCGGAGGCATGAGTGCATTTGTGCCCAGCAGCCACGAGGAGGTGAACAGGCATGCATTTGCCCAGGTGAAGGCAGACAAACTGCGTGAGCAGCAGCAGGGCTTTGTTGGCACTTGGGTGGCGCATCCAGCCTTGGTGGCCGTGGCCCATTCGGTCTTCACGGCAGAATCAATGACCGCTCGAGCTTCCCCACCAAGCGAAGCGAATCCGAATCTTGATCATGCTCGGAAAACGAGCACTACCGCGGCGGCCAGCAGTGATGCAAGTCACCTGTTTGCTGATCCGCTTGGCATAGGGCATCCTCAGTTGCTTGAACACGACACGGCTTCGGTTGACTTATTGCAGGTCATTGAACACGGGCCCATCACAGAACTTGGTATGCGCAACAACATCCGTGTAGGCCTGCTATACCTGGCCCACTGGCTTGCCGGGAAGGGAGCAGTAACGGTCAACAACCTCATGGAAGATGCAGCCACCGCTGAAATTTCTAGGGCGCAACTTTGGCAATGGCTGCGGCATCGGGTCGTCTTGGATGACGGACGCACGTGCACACCCGAATTGTTCGACACCCTGCTGCATGAAGAAATTCGTTCGCTCCCCTTTGAACTTGCCGACAAGCCCGATGCACTTCGACAGCTTACCCAGGCCATTCGTTTATTCAAACAAATGGTGACCAGCATGGATTTCGAGGAATTCTTGACGCTGCCCGCTTATGCGTTGATCGATTGAATGCGTTCCAACAAAATCCTTGACCAAGGCATAAACACCCGTATCTAGGGATTCAATAATTCAATCATCGCGCGTTCGATCATGCTATCGAACCCTTGAGTGGCTTGCACCGGATCAAGGTCGACTGCAATATGCGGGGGAACGCCATTTTCCCAATTCCAATAGGCCCCACTGCTATCGCGCTCCGCACTCAAGGCCTGGCCTACCGAAAAGCGGTAATTCCAACCATTGGGAAGGGTTGCGCCATGCGGGATGCCCAATCCGCCCCCGGTGGTATCGCCCATCAGGCGCACCTGAGGCAGGGCACGCATGTGAAGGGCTAAAAAGCTGGTAGCCGAATAAGAGCCCCTGTTTTGCAAGAGCACCACAGGACCAGTGAATCTATGTTCTTCATCGCCCGTTGGTTCGGTAAAAACGGCTTCGAGGCGGGAGAATTGATCTGGACCGCGTCCAGTTTTCATGCGGTGGTAATGGCTTTTGCGCCCTTCATCGGTGAACCTACCCGCAAGCGACCGCGCGTTGGAGAGCAGCCCTCCCCCATTCCCCCTCACGTCCAAAATGACGCCGTCGCATGGTCTCATCCGGTCCATCACAAAATCCAATTGTGCCTCGGAGGGCGTTTGGGTAAAATCGCGGTAGGTCATCAGGCCGATGCGCTTACCTAAAGTGTCTAATACGGTGTGTTGGATGGGCCCTGTGGTAAAAAATGACAGGCTGTCGCGCAGCAAATAGCGCTCGAGAATTAACCGGGCATCAAAGTTGGTGGGGCGCGACAAAAACAAAGGTCGGTAGGTGCTGTAGGTGAATGGAGTGAATAGGTTGGCATGCCCATCCTTCAGTTCGTTCATCATGGCTTCGAGTACGCGAAAGAGCTCTGTATCGTCCATTCCAGGCCGAATCATCGGGCTGTAGGTCTGGTAGACCTGATTCCAATTCAGGTTTTTGTAGTCGAGGTAGCTGTATTTCTCCTCAATTTCGGTCCAGAAGGCCTCAAAAACTGCCCTCGGGTCTTCGGCAGGTTGCTCGCCAACCCACAATTTATCGCATCCACCCAAGAAAAAGGGCAAAAGGAAGAGGAAAGTGTATCGCAGGGTTCTAATCATCGTAAATCTTTGTGGTTGTCGAGTCGAAACTGATACCCCATATTGAGGGTTTGGATCCATACGGCCACGGGCTGATCGCGCAGGCTCCATCGATAGCCCATGCTGTTGAGCCCGACCCTCAGGCTGTTACCATTCCGCAGCGGGTAGCGTATATAGAGCTGGTTATTGAGGTAGGTGAACTGTCCGAGTCCAGCCAGTCGGAGGTGATCGACCCATTCGTTGAGCGCGCCAGCCACCGCGTTTGCGCCGCCAACATTCGGAACTCCGGTGTATGGTGGCCTTGATTGAAGTCCGAGCAGACCCAGGTCGACCTCCCAACCCAGGCGAATATAGCGGAGGTGTGATTCACGGATCCGGAAGATAAACCACCGTTTGGTTTCGCCGCTGCGTGATGGCAGGGCATATTCGATGCGTGCGCGGAGTCCGCCATTCATCGAAAAATCGTGGGTGGCTGAGGCGTTACCATGGGTTGGTTGCAGGCGCAACATCGAATAAAATTGGCCCGATGGTCCTGCGTGAAGGCTCCACCGCCCCTCGGGCATGGGCAGTCGGAACATATATGCGAGGTGCGAGCGAAGCCAAAAAGCGCCTGAAAAGTTGGCGTTCCAACCTTCGGCCTCATCGGTGAAGCCGCCCATGCCCATCCAACTGTCGTAGCTCGCGATGGATTTTTGTCCCTGCCGCTCATAGGCAGCCCCCAATTCGGCCTGCAGGCCGCGGTAGATTCTGGGTGATGTGATGCGTTCCCGATAAGCTGCCACACCCAGCCCCCATCCCCCGATGAGGTGATGGTTGGCCCCCTTTTTCTGTAATTCGGTTTTTTTTAGGCTGATGTCGAACGATTGTGCCTGGGCGGGAACCCGCATCAAACATAGCGTGAACAGGGTGACGATTGAACTTCTTACACTATTCTGAAGAAAGGCTGCCAGCTGAGCACTTATGTGGCATGGTTTCATGGTCAAATGGTAGGTGAACGGACATTGCGATGTTAAAATTACTGATTTCCGGCCTGTTGGTCAACGGCTAAAACGGTAGTTACTGAGTTCCACCCGAACCACGGCAGGGCGGTTGGCATCTGCAGCTTTAGCCTTACTGCCAGCATTGGATTGATGCAGATCGGCCGTCATGGCTTTGGGAATTTTCACATGACGTACATCCATGGTGAACACCATG
>CAIVQI010000332.1 GCA_903908015.1 uncultured Bacteroidota bacterium | reverse complement strand
TTAGAGGCCTTTTGTCCGACCGCCACATAAATGCAAAATACGGGTTTACCCGCATCATAAAATTCTTTTTGGTTGATGATGGTATCAATAGCAATCGCGGTTTTGCCGGTTTGGCGGTCACCAATAATGAGCTCACGCTGACCGCGCCCAACAGGAATCATCGCATCAATGGCCTTGATACCAGTTTGCATCGGTTCATGAACGGGCTGTCTGAAGATGACACCGGGTGCTTTTCTTTCGATGGGCATTTCAAAGAGTTCACCTTCTATAGCTCCCCGACCATCGATGGGTTGACCCAAAGTATTTACCACCCGACCCAACATACCCTCGCCTACTTGAATAGAAGCAATGAGTCCGGTTCTGCGTGCCGTATCACCCTCTTTAATTCCCTCGGCAGATCCCAACAGTACCACCCCCACGTTATCTTCCTCGAGGTTTAACACCACTCCGCGAACACCATGATCGAATTCGACAAGTTCACCAGATTGCACGCGTGTGAGTCCATACAAACGGGCAATACCATCGCCCACCTGAACTACCGTGCCGACTTCCTCCAGCTCACTGGCTGATTTGTAACCTGATAATTGCTCTTTGAGAATTGCTGAAATCTCATCTGGCTTGATCTGTGCCATGGCTTAATATTTTTTGATGTAGGGATTGTCGGAAAATAACTGTTTGATTTCTTGAAGAGAACGGGCAACCGATCGCTCGTAGCGTTTATCCTCCACCTGTATCACAAAACCGGCCATCAGGCTGGCATTGATGCTGGTGGATAGATCAACGGCCATGCCTGTCTGTTGGGCCAAGATTCCGGTGACTTCCTCAACCAGACTCTGCGGCCAAGGCACTGCTGTTTCAAGTCGTGCCCGAACGATGCCTTGATGAACCCGGTACATTCGTGAAAAACTCTGTACCATGCCAGGGATAACACTTTCCCGTCTCTTCTTGATGACCAAGCGGATGAATCCAGATGTGAGGGGATCGGCTTGTCCAGTAAAAAGTGCATCAACCACAGCAATTTTAGATTCCGGCCTGGTCACCGGACTACGAAACATGACCAACAATTCTCGGCTGTTCGTGATGGCCAAGCCCAGTTGCTCCATATCGCGAAAAACCGACTCAAGCTTGTTTTGCTCGATGGCCAAACGCATCAGAGAGGCAGCGTAACGGTGGGCAACCCGAATATCAGCCATTGAAGTACTTAGTTGAGTTTAATTTTATCCAATTCACCCCGAACGAACTCTTCTTGACGCGCCTGATCTGCGAAATGGTTGCCCAGCACCTTTTCGGCTACATCAATGGCCAACTTAGCTGCCATATTTCTAACCTCGGTAACTGCGGCCATGCGCTCATGGTGAATGGCCTCCCGCGCGGTTTCGAGAATACGGGACGCTTCTTCTGTCGCTTTATTTTTGGCTTCAGATACGATAAAATCCCGTGTTTTTGCCGCATCAGCTAGGATTTGGTCGCGCTCATCCTTAATGTCGGCCAATAATTTTTCACGCTCACTGGACAAGCTGCCTACTTCTTTTCGTGCATTCTCTGCATCAGTAAGCGCTTGAGCAATCTTTTGGTCGCGATCCTCTACTGCTTCTAATATTGGCTTCCATGCATATTTCCGAAGAACAAACATCAGGATCAGAAAGGACAATGATGTCCAAACGACTAGACCTAAGTTGGGTTGTATGAGCTCTTTCATGGGAATATTGAATAACGGCGTTGTTTCTGGTCAGCAATTGGCCAGAACAAAACCAATATGTGAAAGATTTATTAACCAGCGACCAACAGCGACACAACCACTGCGAAAAGTGCAGCACCTTCTACAAGGGCAGCGGCAATGATCATGACTGTTTGAATTTTACCGGCTGCCTCAGGCTGACGAGCGATGGCTTCAAGAGCAGATGCACCAATACGTCCGATACCGATACCAGCACCCAATACGGCCAAACCGGCTCCAATTGCAGCAATTCCAGGAAGTGTTGTCATTTTTTAAAATTTAGTTGAGTTTTTTTGATATGAAATTTAATGATGAGCGTCCGTTGATGGTTGCTCCAAGGCAAGGCCAATAAACAAGGCGGAGAGGAGTGTAAAAACATACGCCTGAAGCGCGGCAACCAGTAATTCGATGCATGAAATGAACAGAACAAAGCCAAGCGATACAGGTGCCATCGCCAAGCTTTTGAACACAAAAATCAGAGAAATTAAACTAAGGATAATGATGTGACCTGCTGTTATGTTGGCAAAAAGACGAATCATGAGTGCAATAGGCTTGGCCACGACACCCACCATTTCAACAGGAATCATGATGGGATAAAGCCACAATGGCACATGCGGGGTAAATACGTGACCCCAATACGTTTTGGTGCCGCTGACATTGGTTATTAGTAGTGTGAAAAAGGCTAAGGTAGCCGTTACACTTATGTTCCCTGTGAAGTTTGCGCCGGTAGGAATCAAACCCAAAAGATTGTTGATCCAAATAAAAAAGAAGGCCGTGAGCAAATAGGGCATGTATTTCTTGTACTGATCTCC
>CAIVQI010000331.1 GCA_903908015.1 uncultured Bacteroidota bacterium | reverse complement strand
TTTGCCGATGCTGCAGTAGCAGAATCTGTGTAAGCGGGGCGAGGATATTCGATGGTGTCTGGGTCGCTACAGGCAGAAAAACACCCGAGGTAAACCAGTACTGATAAAATGAAGGAGGAGGAGCGTAGTGTCATGGTTCAACAAGCGATTAGATGGCCAAAAATACCGAAAAAATCATCGATTCACGCAAATCAGATATTCAGGAACACCTGCCTTTCATAGAATTCTACAAAAATGGGCAAGCCGGTGTGTTTTTTGTCGGTCCGTTGCCCGTTCTATGCCATCGGAATTGAGTCGATCGATGCGCACCCATTCGCTCGCATGCAATATCAGCCCGTCGCCCAGCACCAGTCCAACATGGGTGATGCGGTTTTGTTCGTTGGAAAAGAAGGCTAAATCGCCCGCAAGCGTCTCTTGCTGGTCTGTGTATTGGTGACCGATTTGTGCTTGCTGCCATGCATCGCGGGGCATGTCGATGCCATGCACGGTAAATATCTGTTGGATGAGTCCGGAGCAGTCGATGCCCCAAATGGATGTGCCTCCCCAAAGATAGGGGGTGCCGAGGTAAAGGCTTGCGGTGTCGCAGATGCTTTCGGGCGTGCCGGGGAGGGGTCCGCCAACCACACCCTCGATTACCTGCGTGTTTGGATGGGGTGTGCAGCCGTGACTCACCCAAATGTTTTCGGCTCCGTTTTGCATGTGCGCCCACCTCGATTGTACAAAACATGAAGGTGGTTTACCCGTTCCTACTTCATCCACTGAGAGCTGTCCGGCCCCTACCCATCCTTGGTAGCCATCGCGTTGACTTGTACAATAAAACCAGCCAGGCTTATGGTCGGTGACCAACACCTTTTGTTGCCAATGCCATTGGGAAGTTTGCTCGGCCCTTTGGCTGGGTTCTGACCGCACAGGTGCCAGGGCTACGGTCACCCGGTATTTCGTGTATTCGGCCTGATTCATGCACAAAACTAAACAATCTGTGGGCCACTACATCGGCTGCTCCGGGATAAAATGGATTGGATTGCCCGCAATTTCAGTATTTTCGGCCTTTGCAAAACTTGCCCATGTCTGAAGTATCGGCTTCATCGTCACCCCATCCCACCGAACCGGGAAAAAATGTTATTCCCAGTGAGGCCGTGACCAACGGGGATCCTTCATCCGTGCCAGCTTTGTCGCTACAGGCGGCCGATATATACCAACAACAGACTTTGGTGTTGTCGAAGGTGAATTTTAGTGTACAACCGGGCGAATTCGTTTACTTGATCGGTAAAACCGGAGCCGGCAAAAGCAGTCTATTGAAGACCTTATATGGTGATCTTCCGTTGCAAGTGGGGGCGGGACAAGTGGGCGGCTTATCACTCGATGGCCTCAAAACCAAGGATATTCCTGTTTTACGACGGAAGCTGGGCATTGTTTTCCAGGATTTTCAGCTGCTGTATGACCGGAATGTGCTGGAAAACCTGCTTTTCGTGCTGAAGGCAACGGGATGGAACGACCTTTCGAAAATGAAGCAGCGCGCAGCGGAGGTGTTGAAATGGGTGGGATTAACCACCAAAGACTATAAAATGCCCCATGAGTTGTCGGGAGGCGAACAACAGCGTGTGGTGGTGGCTCGGGCGCTTTTGAACTACCCGACACTGGTGCTGGCGGATGAACCCACAGGCAACCTCGACCCGGACACGTCTCTGGAAATCATGGGGCTCCTCACCCAAGTCGCCCAGGAGCAAGGAACAGCCGTCCTGATGGCAACGCACGACTACCTCATCATTGACCGTTTCCCAGCCCGTTTGTTGCGCTGCGAGTCGGGACAAGTCACCGATCTCGGTGCCATTTTATTCTGATGTGTCGCCAAATTCAATGATTGAGCTGTCGGTTTTGATCCCGGTTTGGCGCAGCCGCCCCATCAATCTGCTCAATACGTTATGGTTACAGGCTGAAGCGCTCGATTTCCCGATCGAGCTTTGGGTATGCGACGACTCAGCTGATCCGTCTTTTTTTGATTGGCATGACGCTTTTCGTGGCCACCCCGGCATCCGCATCCTGAGCTTTACTGAAAATTTGGGCAGAAGCAGGGCGCGAAATATGCTTTTATCAAAGGCCAATGGCCTGTGGGTGTTGTGGCTCGACGGAGACCTGGAAATTCCTCCGGATTTTCTTAAACCCTATCAAATGTTTGTTCAGGCCAAAGAAAACGAGCCTTCCAAACTCGGCCCAGTGATTTGTGGGGGTATTAGGGTCACCCCAAACACGGCCTTCGTCGGCGGGATTGAGGATGCAGCGGGGGAAGGCGTTGACCGCTTGCGTTATCGTTATGCTGCGCAGATTGAGGACACTCCTGCCGCCGAACGCCAAAAGGCACCCTACAGGTGGGTGCGTGCGGCGCATTGTTTGCTGCCCACGCTGGCCGCTCGTTCCCTGTCCTTTCCCGAGTTTTTGCATGGCTACGGGCATGAAGACACGCATTGGGCGATGCAAATCCAAGCCCAGGGGATGTTGGTGCAGCACTGGGACCATCCAGTGGACCATTGCGGGATCGACAGCGACACTGTTTTTTTGGAAAAAACGCGTCAGGCCGTACAGAACTTGGCGCGTTTGTGGCGCTATGATCCGCTCTTTGCGCGTTTTGGGAAGGAAATTTCCCTCATTCGTGCCCACGACCTCCTTCAGATGACCGGCTTTATGTTCTTCCTCGCTCTTTTTTCCCCCTGGTTTGAAGGGCGATTACGCAAGCAGAGGAGCATATCATTGAGGTTTTTTGTGCTGATAAAACTTGTCTGGTTTGACCGGGCTTTACGCACGGCCCGGCCCTTCCAAAAAGTCGGTGAAGGGTCATAGCATCAGTTTTTTTTCGAGATTGGCATCAGCCCCAATGCGGTCCGAAACATGCTATAATGGCAATGCTTCGCCATAAATGGAAAGGAGGACGGGTTCGCAGGAGGCTTCCCAAGACCAGCATTTGGAAGCCAATCGGCACTGTTCGCGCAGGCGGTTATATAGTCCGGGTTCGTTGACCAATCTGAGTATGGCCTCGGCTACACTGTCGGGGTCTACTTGATCGAGCAGGATGGCCACTTCGAATTGTTGATTAAACCGGCGATAACCCTCGAAGTTCATGCCGATTTGGGGGATCCCTGCCTGCACAAAGTCGAAGAAGCGGTTTGCCAGAGAGTGACGGTAGTTCAAACTATCGCCATCAAGTAAGTTAAAGCCAATGAAGGCGTCGCGGGTCAGTTCTTTAAGCGAATCAGGGTTTAGTAAACCTGTAAACCGCACGCGGTCTTCTAGCTTTAGTTGGTGCGCCATTTCCTTCAAGTCAGACAGTATATCACCCCCACCGGCGATCACCAACGGAAGATGGTGGCGCGACATCGTTTGGAGAAGTGTGGGTAGTCCACGGCCCACATTTACCGCCCCTTGGTAGAGGAGGTAGGCCATCGCTCCGCGATCTGTGGATGCATGCAAAGAAAGGGGCATGTTATAAACCAATTGCATGCGCAGGCCATGCCGATGGGTGTACCATTCGGCAACGCCCTCGCTCACTGTGTAGCTGTATGGGATGCCGGGCAAGAATAGTTTTTCGATCAACTGCCAAATTCCGCGTACCCACGGACGATTTGATAGTTCGGGTACCCCTGTGAAGATTTCGTGCGCGTCCCAGATGAGGGGTTTTCGGCGCACAATGGCAACAAGTCGAAGGGCCACAAGGGTATCGGTATCGACTGCAGTATATGCATCGACTGGGGCCTTGAGGGCCATGAGCCACAATCGAAAATTATACTCTGCATAGAAGAGCGGTCCTTTGTGGAACCACATGTTCAGTCGGCTTTGGGTATAAGGTGTGTGGCGCAGCGCTTGGCTATGGGGCAATTGACGCCCCACCAAATGAACATGATAGCCAGCCCGATGCAGGCTCAGCGCCGTTTTCTGCATGCGCTGGTCGGTGTTGAGGTCGGTGGTGACCGCTATGAGCAGGCGTTTGTTCATGTGCTCAGGTATACGGTCTCATGTTTGTCGATCTGTATGAGGCCTTCATCGGCCAAATATCGAATACAATAACGAATTTGAGCGGGATGCCCCGGTTTGATCGCCTCAATAAGAGTTTTTAATTTGATCGGCGCCGTAGCGCATATTTGCGTGATTTGATGGTGAATGGACGCAAAAAGGGCCGGATCGGGGCGTTCGCGGTGGTACTGTATGCAGACATCGCACTGCCCACATGGAGGGGAATCCTTTTCCCCAAAGTAATCGAGCAGAAGGGTGGCGCGACAAACATCGGATTGTTCGGCATAGTTGAGCATCGACAGCAGTTGTTCCCTTTTGCGTTCTTTGAGTCGGGAATACGTCTCTGGTGGAAGATGCAAATGAGATTCGGGCACGCGGTCGCGCAGCCAAACCAGCAGCGGTTGGTCGCTTCGCGGTATGTAATTCGCGATTTTTTTACGATTCAGTTCCGCGAGTCCACCCCTAAGTTCATCGGTCGCGATGCCGAGTTTTCTTCCTAAAGCGACTTCATCGATCGAAGAATATTCTTCCATGATGCCTGTATAGCTGCGCAGCAGTTGCTCCGCGATGCGCCCCAAAACGGGGTGTTTGACCCTAAATTCATCTAATTCATGCGCCCGACAGGTGAAGCGCAGGCGGGAAGGCACCAGAAGGCTATCGTCGACCAGCAGATACCCAGCTCTGTGTAGGATATTGAGGCTGTGGTGTACTATCGGGGGTTGCAGGTGGTGTTCTCTGCAAAAATCGAGGAGCACGAAGGGCCGGCTCATTCCTTTTCCATCCCCAATAGCTATATTTTGCCAAATACCCAGTTTGTGGTAAATGTTGTAGATAGTTTCTCTGGGGGGGAAGCTGAGTTCGAGGCGTTTTTCTGCCAGTTTGCGGTCAGATGAATGATAGATCAGGATACACTTCGACGCTTGACCATCGCGCCCCGCGCGTCCGGCCTCTTGAAAATAGGCTTCTGGGCAATCGGGTGGACTCATATGCAACACAAGGCGTACATCTGGTTTGTCGATGCCCATGCCGAAGGCGCTGGTACAGGCCATGACTTTTATTTTGCCCTGGATCCAGGCATCCTGCTTCGACTGTCGGTCCTCTGCTGGCAGGCCGGCATGGTAATAATCGGCAGAAACACCCGATTTTATCATGACTTCGGCCCATTTTTCCGTTTTTTTCCTGGTATCGGCATATACGATGCCACTACCCACGAGGTTTTTGGTCCACTGAAGCAACCTTCCCGTTTGATCCTCTGTATGGTCGACGCTGTAGGTGAGGTTGGGGCGTCCAAATCCGGCTTGAAATAGTTTGCAGTGGTCCATGCCCAGCCGCTCCTGGATTTGCTCAACCACTTCGGGTGTAGCAGTTGCAGTGAGGGCAACCAGTGGTACTAGGGGTATCCGCTCCCGAAGGCGGGCAATTTTCAGGTACTCGGGGCGAAAATCGTGTCCCCATTGGGCGATGCAGTGTGCCTCGTCTATGGCCAACAGTTTCAATCGAAGCCGGTCGATTCGGGCTTGAAATACCGATGTGCCCAAGCGTTCGGGCGACACATACAGGAACCGAATGCTGCCTGTGGCGCATTCCTCCAGAATTTGGTCGATTTCTCGTGCGGTTAATCCGGAGTGAAGGGCTGTAGCTGGTATACCGCGGTTTTTGAGTTGTTCTACCTGATCCTTCATCAAAGCGATCAGTGGCGTGACCACCAGGCACAATCCATCGAGGAGCAGGGCAGGTACCTGGAAACAGATGCTTTTCCCTCCACCGGTGGGTAATAAGGCCAGAGTGTCGTGGCCGTCCAGCACGGATTCAATGATTTGAGCCTGCAGGGAACGGAACGCGGTATGTCCCCAATACTGTCTGAGGACTTCTAGGGCATCCGCTCGATTCATAGATCCAGTTGGCCGTCAGTCAGATGAAGGGTGCGGTCGGCCCGCGCTGCCAACTCCGGGTTGTGTGTCACAATCACGAATGTCTGGCCATATTGTTGGCGTAGGGTGAAAAAAAGATCGTGCAGTTGACGGGCGTGTTGGGTGTCTAGGTTGCCTGATGGTTCATCAGCCAACACCACTTTTGGTCGGTTGATCAGGGCTCTGGCTACAGCAAACCGTTGCTGTTCGCCGCCAGATAACTGAGAGGGTCTGTGGTCTGCCCGCAGCCGGATGTCCATCAGGCCAAATAGATCATCCATATATGCATCCGTCTCAGGTGTTCTCAGATGACCGATCATGGCTGGCAATAGCACATTTTCACGGGCCGAAAACTCGGGTAAAAGTTGGTGTTGTTGGTATACAAAACCCACGTTTCGGTTCCTAAACCGACTCAGTTCGCGGTCTGCCAGGCGCATCACATCTGTGTTATTGTAGTATACGCTACCTTGATCCGGGCGGTCGACTGTTCCCAAAATGTGAAGGAGGGTGCTTTTGCCGGCACCAGAGGGCCCCACAACCGCAACGATTTCTCCTTTTTGTATCGATAAATTGATTCCCCTTAATACGGGCAGTGCGCCGTAACGTTTGATTAATCCATTGGCTTGTATGAGTGGTGCATCAGACATCCAGTCGGGCGTAGCGGGCATTTTGCTCAATGAACTCCCGACGTGGTGGTACTTCGTCGCCCATGAGCATGCTGAATGTGTAGTCGGCCTCCGCAGCACTTTCAATATTCACTTGGCGAAGGATGCGCGTGTCGGGGTTCATGGTGGTCGACCACAACTGCTCGGCGTTCATTTCACCCAAGCCCTTATAGCGCTGAATTACCACACCACTCTCGCTTCCGCCGCGTGTCACCTCGGCTACGGCGTCCTGACGCTCTTTGTCGTTCCAGGCATAGATCTGCTGGTTGCCTTTTTTCACCAGATAAAGAGGCGGAGATGCGATATAAACGTAACCCGATTCAATCAACGCCTTCATATAGCGGTAGAAGAAAGTCAGTATGAGGGTTGTGATGTGTGAGCCATCCACATCGGCATCGGTCATGATGATGATTTTGTGGTAGCGCAACTTAGTGGTGTTTAGTGCCTTTTGATCTTCTTCTGTTCCCACAGAAACCCCCAGCGCGGTGAACATATTTCGAATTTCTTCATTTTCGTAGATTCTGTGCTCCATGGCCTTCTCTACGTTTAAAATCTTGCCCCTGAGGGGTAAGATGGCCTGGAATGCACGGTTACGGCCTTGTTTGGCCGTGCCACCCGCCGAGTCGCCCTCCACCAGATAAATCTCGCAGGCGGCCGGATCAGTTTCGGAACAATCGGCGAGTTTACCTGGCATACTATTGCCCGAAAGAACATTTTTCCTTTGCACCATTTCCCTCGCCTTGCGTGCGGCATGGCGTGCGGTTGCGGCCAATATGACTTTGTTGATGATCTGCCGGGCATCGCGGGGGTTTTCCTCGAGAAAGTGGCTTAACGCCTCGCCAACAGCGGCATTCACAGCACCCATCACCTCATTGTTGCCCAGTTTTGTTTTCGTTTGCCCTTCGAATTGTGGCTCTGCAACCTTCACTGAGATCACCGCGGTGAGACCTTCGCGAAAGTCGTCGCCCGCTATATCAAATTTCAGTTTCGCCGTCATCCCTTCTTTATCCGCATACTGTTTCAATACGCGCGTCAGCGCCTGACGAAACCCGGCCACGTGGGTACCTCCTTCGTGGGTATTGATGTTGTTGACGTAGCTGTGTACGTTTTCCGTGTATGATGTGTTATACTGTAGTGCCACTTCAACCGGAACGCCTGATTTGGACTGCTCTAAATAGATGGGCTCCGAGATGAGTTTTTCGCGCGTGCTGTCTAGAAAGCTCACGAATTCGCGTAAACCACCTTCAGAAAAGAATGAATCTTCGCGAACTTCATGGCCACCTTCTGTACGTTCGTCGCGTATGCTCAAGCGAATTCCTTTATTCAGGTACGCCAACTCGCGCAAACGGGCTACCAATGTGTTGTAATTGTATTCAGTGGTGATGAAAATGCTGTCATCGGGGGTAAAATGAACGATGGTTCCCCTGTAATCTGTGCTTCCCACTTGACGAACCGAATAAGCCGGTTTACCGCAGGCATATTCTTGTTCATAAATAAAGCCATCACGGTGTACTTCAGCCTTTAGGTGTTTACTCAGCGCATTAACACAGGATACGCCAACGCCATGAAGACCGCCGGATACTTTATAAGTGTCTTTATCAAACTTGCCGCCAGCATGTAGGACTGTCATGACCACCTCCAACGCAGAACGCTTTTCCTTGGGGTGAATGTCGACCGGAATGCCCCGGCCGTTGTCCTTAACGGTGATGGAATTGTCGGGGTGAATGCACACCTCAATAGTCGAACAGTGACCGGCCAGTGCCTCATCAATGGAGTTATCGACCACCTCATAAACCAGGTGATGCAAGCCTTTTACACCAATATCTCCAATGTACATGGCGGGCCTCTTGCGCACCGCCTCTAAACCTTCTAAAACCTGAATATTACTGGCCGAATAATTCCCCTCAGTCTGTTGCATGAAAATATTTAAAGTCGTAAAATAAAGTTAAAACCTGCGTAAATATACGCAAAAAAACGGGCAAAGGAGCGCTAAAAAGGAAGTGGTGACGGGCATTTTAGTTCGATTTCTTGTCGGGTCAAGGGATGCCTGAATTTGAGTGAATACGCATGCAAATAGAGTCGATTTCCCCCGGATTGAAGGCCTTTAATGGTGTCTGCTTCTGCACCTCCGTACCGGAGATCGCCTACAATGGGGTGACCAAGCCAAGCCATGTGGATCCTGAGTTGGTGGGTGCGTCCGGTTTGGGGATAGAGTCGCATTCGGGTTAGCCCCGCTCGATGTTCCATACACCGAAAACGTGTGATGGCGGGCCTCCCAAAAGTGCCAGCGGGGTCGGTGATGATCCGATCAGGTTCGGTTGGGCATCGGCCAATGGCCAGGTCAATAACCCCTTCACCCTTATCAGGTTTGCCCCATACCCATGCTTCGTAGGTCTTTTCTACCAGGCCCTGCGCGAATTGATGCCGCAGGAACACCTGGGTCTCTTCCTTTAAACCAAGCAGGAGCAGGCCAGAAGTTGCTCTATCGAGCCTATGAACCGGCATTCTTCGCAATTCTTCATCCGTGTATTGGTTGATGGGGAATAGGTGCCTGAGAAAATTGAGAACTGTGCCTCGGTGCCACCCCAATCCGGGGTGCACCGGTACCCCAGCTGGCTTATGTATGGCCAACAGATGTTCATCTCTGAAGCAAATGTTTACGGCCTGATCTTCAGCCAACAAATGCCGCATGTGAATGCGACGAATCTCGATCCGATCTCTACTTTTGATGGGGTCTGTTGCTTGCGCAGCCATATCATTGACGAGAACACGCTGTTGTTGAAAGAGGGTATGC
>CAIVQI010000330.1 GCA_903908015.1 uncultured Bacteroidota bacterium | reverse complement strand
CACAGCACTACTGTCCGACCCCAGCGCTGCGTTGTACCTACGCAAATAAAGATAATCAACATTAACCGTATTGCTGCGTATTCCCTCCCCAATCAATACCAATCGCTTCACCAGGGTTACGTTGCCATAATTCGCTCCACCTCCTGTGATCAGAATGGTGTCGCCTGCGGCGGCGGCATCAACCGCTGCCTGCAGTCCCGTGTACTGGGCAGGCCGGTTGGAGACATTGCTTACTGTGATCACCCCGGCCATTGCGGATGAACCTATTGCATAACACACACAGAGAAAGAGAAAAGAATACAGGTTTTTCATAATGATTTGATAATAATGGTTAAAAAAAGGAGGTTTCGGGGAAAGTTTGGATTTTGTTTATTGCGGTCAATTAGCAAAAAATTTTAGTTAAAAAAAAACTTTTCGCGTTAATTTTTTGGTCAAAACCCAAAAATGGGTAGAAAATCGCGTTTAACCTATTTCCCAAACAGGCGCACAAGACGGGGGCCGTACCAGGAATAATGCGCGCCATCGACCAACCGCACTTCGGGCGGACACCATCCGATTGCGGCCAATTCATGCGCATGCCGCATACGGAAAGGATAAGGCTCCGAGCTCAGCAACAGCAAATCGGCGGCACTGCTCGCCAGTTGACCTGAATCGGGCGTCGGATATCGTCCAGCCCAGCAGGCCGCTGCATTCACAGCGCCGAGGCGACGCAACACAGCGTCGATAAAGGTATCGGCACCAGCAAACATCCACGGTTTGCGCCAGATGGCATAGAGAACCCGCCGGCCCGCCAAAGGCTGCCCCAGCGCCTGAAACCCTGTCTGAATTTGATTCGTTAACTCTTGCGCACGTACATAGCGACCCGTGGCCATTCCTACGGCCTCCATCATGTTGCAAGCCGAGTCGATGCAGCGCACATCGCTCACCCATACCGGCACCTGACCGGCCAACCGCTCGATCCGCTCCCTGTCGTTTTCCTCCATATTGGCCAGAACCCAGTCGGGCCTAAGGGATAGAATTTGTTCGACACTGAAGTCTTTGGTGCCCCCCACCCGGGTTTTGGCATGCCTCCACTCCGGGGGGTGAATGCAGAACCGTGTGATGCCCACCACTTCGTGGTCGAGTCCCAGGTAGGCAAGCAATTCGGTTTGGGAAGGCACCAGAGACACCACGCGCCGTGGCGGGCTTTGAAGGGGTGCTACCCACCGACCCAGCTGGTCGAACATGCCCCCGTCGTTCACCTCACGACAATTGCCCCATCAGATCGTGTCGGGTGATGATGTGCAATACACCGCCCCCCAGGTCGACCAGTACCGCTGCCGCGGGGGCAGGCGAGGAGAAATGAGGTAGTATTTGGGTGACCGGCGTATCTGCCGCCACACACACGAACGATGGCTGCATCACCTCGCCCACTGGCCTGCGGCGGATGCCGGCCTCATCGCCTGCCAGCAGTCCCATCAACTGGTGATCGGTCACGGCACCCACGACCATTTCCCCATCCACCACCGGCAACTGGCTCACATTGTAGTAAAGCATTTTTTGTACGGCCTCGGCTAGGGTCTGGTGAATGCCGGCGGTCAACAATGGGAGGTGACGGTGTCCGGCCACACAGTCTGCGGCGGTGCGCACGGGCGATGCCAGAAAGCCTCGTTCACGCATCCAGTCGTCGTTGAACATCTTGCCCAGGTAGCGCGTGCCGTGGTCGTGGAAAATCACCACCACCAGATCCCCCTTATTGAGCAGTCCCCCCAATTGCAGGAGTCCGGCCACCGCCGAGCCTGCCGAATTGCCCGCAAAAATCCCCTCCTCCCGGGCGATGCGCCGGGTCATGATGGCCGCGTCGCGGTCGGTGACCTTCTCAAACCGATCGATCAGGTCGAAATCCACATTTTGGGGCAGGAAATCCTCCCCAATGCCCTCGGTGATGTAGGGGTAGATCTCGTTTTTATCGAATTCGCCGGTCTCTTTATACTTTTTAAAAACGGAACCATAGGTGTCGATCCCCCAGACCTGAACCGCGGGGTTTTGTTCCTTGAGATACCTGGCCGTGCCCGAAATGGTGCCCCCGGTGCCCACCCCCACCACCAGATGGGTGATGCGTCCGTCGGTTTGCTGCCAGATTTCGGGACCGGTCGATTCGTAATGGGCCTGGCGGTTCGATAAATTATCGTACTGGTTGGCCTTCCAGCTGTTGGGCACCTCCCGCTCGAGGCGCGACGACACGGAATAGTAGGAACGGGGATCCTCGGGCTCCACATTGGTCGGACAAACCACCACCTCGGCGCCCAGGGCCCTCAAGGCATCCACTTTCTCCTTCGACTGCTTGTCGGTCGTAGTGAAAATACACTTGTAGCCCTTCACAATCGCCGCTATAGCCAGTCCCATCCCCGTATTACCGGAAGTGCCCTCGATGATGGTGCCCCCGGGCTTAAGCTTACCGCTGCGTTCGGCCTCCTCGATCATTTTGAGGGCCATACGGTCTTTGGTAGAGTGACCAGGATTAAAGGTTTCGACTTTTGCCAGAACCGTAGCGGGTAGGGATTGGGTAACGCGGTTGAGTTGCACCATCGGCGTATTTCCGATGGTGTGAAGGATGTGGGGGTACCAAGGCATGCACAAAAATAGACAAAACAGCGGGATGGCACGACAATCCTCCCCATCATGTTATGTTTGCATCATGCAATCGAGCAAAGCGCCAAACCAAAGTCGGCCCCATAATCCAGATACCGGAGACCTGGGTCGGCCTCGGATCAGCGGGGTGGTCATCTGCCTCAATGAGTCGGCGCGCATCGAAGATTGCTTGCGATCGATGTGGCCGGTAGTCGACGAGATCATACTCCTTGATTCTGGTAGTGAAGACGACACCGCCACGCGGGCGGAAGCCCTGGGCGCTCAGGTCATTCAGCGGGTTTTCGACACTTTTTCAGCCCAAAAAAACGCCGGCATTGAGGCAGCTACCCATCCCTGGATTTTATCGATTGATGCTGATGAGCGGCTCTCTCCAGACCTTCAATCAGCCATTCTGACTTGGCGTGCGCAACATGACGCTGACGCCCCTTGCGCCCTGCGCATGAACCGACTCAACCACTTGGGCGCGCAAGCCATCAAACACGGAAGTTGGTGGCCCGACCGAAAAATCCGGCTGTTTCACCGTGATGTGGCCCGGTGGGGACCCGCTCATCCGCACGAGGCGTTGATCCTCAGAAGCGGGACCCCAGTGGTCGACCTTCTTGGGGTATTGCTGCACCTCACCGCCGATAACCCGATTACATTAAGTCGCAAAAGTGAACGCTACGCACGTTTGTGGGCTGAACAGCACAAAGCGCAACACGACATCGCCCCTTTTTGGAAACCCATGCTCAGCGCTGCTTTCAGGTGGCTGCGCGACTACATCCTAAAAGCGGGCTTTCTCGATGGCCGCGCAGGTTGGGACATCGCCATGATCGACGCCTCATACACCTTCACCAAATACTATTTCACACGAAAAGGCAATCTTAACAACAGGCAGCAACGAGAACCGGCGGATTCAAAGTCATAACGACAAAAAACGTGGGGAAAGCTTAAATTTGCAGTTGAATGTCGAATCAAAAAAGCGTGCTTTCCATACAGATTGACGCGCAGTCATCCGGGCTGTGCGTGTAGGCGGGTTTACCTTCGTACGCAACGCCTTGCGCTACGACTATCCCATTGGCGAAAGCATCGAATCGCTGCTTCCTTTGGTCGATACCCTCGTTGTATTGCTCGGAAACAGCGAAGATGGCACTTCCGAAATGTTGCGCCAGCAATTTGCCCATGAATCCCGCATTCGTTGGGTTGACTCGGTCTGGGACGATAGCCTGCGCGAAGGAGGTCGTGTGCTCGCTGTTGAAACCGACAAAGCTTATCAGGCGCTGGGCCGAGAATTCGATTGGGTAATCTACTTGCAAGCGGATGAGGTGCTTCACCAGAACGATTACACCGAACTGCGCAGAGCCATGGAACAACAGCTGAGCAACCCCAAGGTAGAGGGACTCTTACTCCAATACAAACACTTTTACGGCTCCTACGATTACATAGGCATGAACCGTCGCTGGTATAGGCGCGAGATTAGGGTGATGCGCCCGTTGCCCGGATTGCATGCTTGGCGAGATGCCCAGGGATTTCGGTGCGACGGCCGCAAACTCCGCGTGAAGTCGACCATGGCACGGGTATTTCACTATGGTTGGGTCAAAAACCCGCTACAGCAGCAAGACAAACAGGTTAATTTCAATCGGCTGTGGCATTCAGATGACTATGTACAGCAAAACATTGCTGTGCGGGATGCTTATGAATATGGGGGCAACGAACAACTCGACACGTTCACAGGCTCCCACCCTGCCGTGATGGAGAAACGGATCGCGCGACAAGACTGGACTTTTGTATACAAACCCCGAAATGTGATGCTCACCCGACGTGAAAAGCTGTTGTTGTTTTGGGAACAAATCACGGGGCGCCGTGTGTTTGAATATCGTAATTATACGGAACTATAAACAACAGCCTTGTATTCCATGACCAACGCCATCCGTTACTTTTATTTTTTGAGCTTGGTGATT
>CAIVQI010000329.1 GCA_903908015.1 uncultured Bacteroidota bacterium | reverse complement strand
CCAACCACCAGCGAATTTCAAACGAATCGCAGAAGAGAGATTGTATTTAAGTCCCAACCGAGGTTCAACCGAAAATTCACCAAGCGATGCGTAATAATGCCCCCGCAGACCGGGCTCCATCACCAACTTATCGGTAAGAAGTTTATATTTAACATATCCAGCGAGTTCTGTGGTATTCTCATTCTGGTTGAGAATAATTCCACTCGGATTGGTGAAATTAAATCGTGTACCAAATCCAACCAAGTCAAAGCCAAAATTAATTTCATCTCGTTGCAGATATTGAGCAATATTGACCGTTCCATTGAAGCCTGATATTCCGCTGTTTCGAGGCCCTCTACCCGGCTCGATTTGAAATGAATTGTAATCTGACCAAGCAACAGTCCCACTCACAACACTGTTCGATCCTTCTGGAATCAGGACAAAATTTCCACCCAATCCGCGCGAATCCCAACCAAAATCAGACACATTCCGGAAGTTGGCTCTGTCGCTGAAGTTAAATCCGAAGAGGCTTAACTTACTGCCATTCGAAGACCGAAAGGTTGTTTTGGCATACAAATCCGTAAAACTGAAAGGAAGGCCATTGCTGTCGGCATAGGTGTAAAGCCGCTTCGATGATTGGTCGAGCCAAGAAGAACGGGCAGAAACGATGAGCGTTGGGGCGGGTTTATCGGGTGTTCCAAGTCTGCCGAGAGGGCCCTCCATCAAAACCCGCCCGAGAAAAGGACTAGCACCGACTTTTCCTTTCCAGCGCTTTTGGTTTCCATCGCGGGTGGTGATGTCCATAACCGCAGAAATACGACCTCCATGGTTGGAATTATAGCCCCCAGTGTAAACATCTGCATTCTGTATGATGTCAGTTTCGAACACAGAAAACAACCCTATGGAATGGAATGGATTGTATAAGATCATCCCATCGAGCATGACCTTATTTTGAACTGGAGATCCACCACGAATGTAAAGCTGTCCACCCTGGTCACCCGTGAATACAACGCCAGGCAGCACCTGAAGGTATTGCGCAATATCGGCCTCACCCCCAACACTCACAATCTGGGTAATTTGTTTGGGCGTGACGGTCTCCACGGATACTTTCACGGTCGTGCGTTGCTCTTCTTTCTCTCCACTCACCTCAACCATACCCAAATTGAGACTCGACTTTCGCAGGAATAATTTTTCATTAAGGATCTCACCCCCTTTGATGCGAATTTCTACGCTGGCTGTGTCATATCCCAAATAACTGCTCATGAGTGTATAACTTCCGGGTGGAATTCGGGTGATGGTAAAAAACCCTTTGGCATCTGTACTGGAACCGAGGGTTGTTCCTCGTAGGTAGACATTCGTGAATAGAATGGGCTCACCGCTGCCCTGATCATAAACAAAACCACGGATAACGCCAGTAGACGACTGAGCCACGGCAAAATGAACTGGACATTGAATGAAACAAAACGCCAACAAAAAGGCGATCAAAAATGGGTGTGGTCGCATGAAGTGGCGAATATACGGTTTTTGAAGTTGCCATTACGCCATACATAGTGGGCGCAACTGAAATCCAAAACTTCAGGTAAGGTTACCAAAAAATCTC
This sequence comes from uncultured Bacteroidota bacterium, assembly GCA_903908015.1. Lineage (GTDB taxonomy): Bacteria > Bacteroidota > Bacteroidia > UBA7662 > UBA7662 > F1-60-MAGs140. The sequence continues at coordinate 541 of CAIVQI010000329.1, read as the reverse complement.
TCCCTTTCCTTCCCTCAAAACGACTGGCTCATCCCCTGTAAGGTCTACTAAGGTGGATGGCTGACCCTCTGACCAGCCGTGGTCTAAAAATACGTCGACAGAGTCTAAATACTTGGAGAGAATCTCCTCAGGATCCCGAAATTGATGGTCAACTCCATCAATTTTCTCGGATAGCGTGGCTGATGCTAAGGGCGCACCCAGTGCCGTGATCAGCATCCCCGCAACAGGATGATTCGGAATCCTGATCCCAATGTTCTTGCGTTTGTTCTGAAGCTGTCGCGGCGCCAAACCAGATGCTGGCAAAACAAAGGTGTAGGGGCCCGGGAGGGCCTTTCGCATGATTCTGAAGTAGGTGTTCGGTATGGGTAAGGTGTAGGATGCGAGGTGACTAAAATCGGCACAGACCAATGAAACCGTGGATGCATCGGGCAAACCACGGATCCTTAGTAACCGTTCAATGGCCACGCGGGAACGAATATCAGCCGCCAGCCCGTAATAGGTGTCGGTTGGATAGATGACGACACCACCCGACCGAAGGACT
>CAIVQI010000328.1 GCA_903908015.1 uncultured Bacteroidota bacterium | reverse complement strand
TCCATTCTCAATAATGTGCTCAATACGGCTGGTGAAAGTCGATGGGCCCGTGCCAACCTGATGAATCCATCCGGCTCATCGATTGTTAGTATTTTATATTACGACAACCAGAAACTGGGTTTATCTCGACAATTCCCCATTTCGACGGCCATGCGAGATATGATGTATTATCGATTGTTTCATCGCCAGATTCCCCCTTCGGGCGACACACTTTGGCTCAATGTGGTCGTGCTTCACCTTAAGGCGGGGTCTACAACTTCGGATGCCGCGACAAGGGCTCAGGAAACTGCCGCGCTCATGTCTTATTTGGACCAACAGAATTTGAACGAAAACATATTGGTGATGGGTGATCTCAACGTGGGCTCAAGTAACGAGCTCGCGTACAGTCAAATGGTGAACCACACACAAGCCGATCATCGCTTGTATGACCCCATCAACCGTCCGGGTACCTGGAACAATAACGGCACTTTCGCACAGTGGCATACGCAGTCGACCAGAACCAGCGGCACGGTATGTTTTTCCGGTGGAGGACTCGATGATCGCTTCGATCAGATCTTGTTGAACCGACGTGTGATGGGCGACTCCTCAGGCATCCGGTACATAGCTGGTAGCTACCGAAGCATCGGCAACGATGGGCAGCGTTTTCAAGGCAACGTACAATCGCCCTTTAACGCGTCCGTGCCCGTCGCGGTGGCCAATGCTTTGTATGGTATTTCCGATCATCTACCGGTTGTGCTCGACCTACACGTCAATACTTCAATGGGTACTTCCGTTGAAGATACTCATGGTGACGGGAATTTGCCGTGCAGATGTGGTCCGAATGTGGAAGGGTCTTGGTTTGTGATTGGTCAGGTGTCTCTGGTGGTGAATGGACAGGACTGTACCGCTGGAAGATATTGGAACCTGGGGGTCGGGTGTTGAAAGTGGGTGATTGGGAGGTTGATCTTGAGCAATTACGGCATAAAGTGGATCTGCACGACTTACCTGATGGTCTCTATTTCCTTCAGCTCAAGCATGCACAGAGCGGTGGTACCAAGTTGGTTCGCCTCATCAAATCAGCAGGTCGCTAATCCGCTGACCATTCGGTTGGGTGGAAGGAATGAGCATGATCTGCTACAAATTTTAGAATTTCTTCTCTACCACGCCCGGTTTGGGAAGAGGATAAGAAATGGCAGTGTGGTGGGTTGGGGAGAGCGGAAAGGAATGCTTCTGTTTGTTTTTTGAGGGCTGTTGACTTCAGTTTATCTGTTTTTGTAAATATGATGACGAAAGGACGCTGGTTTTGCGTTAAAAGCCTGGCGAATTCAAGGTCGTTGGGTCGTGGTTCGACCCGACAATCGATGAGCAGGAGTACGAAACTCAGGTTGGACCTTTTGGCCAGGTAGGCCTTGAGGTGTTTCGACCATTCGCTTCGCATATTCTGTGACACTTTTGCGTAGCCGTAGCCTGGCAGGTCGGCGAGGTATGCCTGATTTCCTACCTTATAGTGGTTGATGGTTTGCGTTTTGCCCGGTTGTCCGGACGTTCGGGCCAATCCTTTATGACCTGCGAGCATATTGATGAGCGAAGATTTGCCCACATTTGAACGGCCTGCTACAGCGAATTCGGCCCGATCTGCAGTGGGCATCTTCAGAACGTCGAGTTGACTCGATACATACACGAATGGGGGAGGGGCTGACTTCATCCATACAAAGGTAGGGCATGAAGGGCCTTGACCGCGACAATTTTAGGTCACTGAATACAATTGGACGGACTGAAATTGATTCAGCCTTGATTCGCAAGGGTTAACTCGCTTGGGCTAAAGTCTAAAAGGGCTGAATTTGCCGTATCTTTGCAACTTTTTAGCGCTCAAGGTGTTCTTTTAGCTCGAGAACTGATGAATGACTCCTAATAGTATCCCGAAGACCACTCAATGAACCCTAGTTTGCCCAGTATAACCCCATACCCCGGACAGTCCGGAACCAAAAAAGAACAGGTTTCTGATATGTTCGACGCCATTTCGGAACGCTACGACCTACTCAACCGGGTATTGTCGCTCGGAATCGATATTCAGTGGCGTAAACGCGTATTGAAACGATTGAGGCCGTATGCGCCTCAGAGAATTTTGGATGTGGCCACAGGCACGGGTGATTTAGCCATTGGGCTGCTTCAATTGAACCCAAAGGAAGTGGTTGGGCTCGATCTATCACCTGGGATGCTGGCGCAAGCCGGTCATAAATTCAAGAGAAAGGGATTAACCGCCAGAATCCAGCTCATCGAGGGCGACAGTGAGGAACTGCCCTTTGCCCAAGACTATTTTGATGCGGTGACTGTTGCCTTTGGCGTCCGTAATTTTGAACATTTGGAACAAGGCTTATCTGAAATGGCTAGAGTGCTTAAGAAGGGTGGTGTGGTAGCCATTCTTGAATTTTCGCGCTCTCGCGTGCCGCTTGTCGCCCCCATATTTCAATTGTATTTTCAATATATACTGCCGACATTAGGGCGATGGGTGTCGCGAGACGCGTCGGCCTACACTTATTTGCCCGCCTCTGTGGCGGCATTTCCGGAAGGAGAGGAATTTCTACGTATTTTACAAAAGTCAGGCTTTTGTGAAACGCGACAAGAGCGCTTGACTTTTGGGATTTGCACCTTATATACCGCACGAAAGCAATGAGAACAACTATCAAACCACTTTATTGGCCATTTTTTGTCGCCTCTATTTTGGGATTGTCGGCCAGCAATCTGCAGGCCCAAATGAATTTTAGTCACTACGACGAAAAAGCCGTGCATTTTGGATTCTTAGTCGGACTCAACAGCAGTGGATTCGCCATGAGCCTGGACGATGCCGTTCTGGAGCGTGATGATAGCCTGCGTTACGTGCGCTCAGGTCATGGTCCGGGTTTTCAGCTCGGCGTGGTCAGCGATTTTCGCTTGGCCGAGCATGCCGCACTCCGTTTTACGCCGACCCTGATGTTTTTGCAGCGCGATATGTACTACAGCTACACCCGGCCGAACAGTGATTTGCGTAAATCGGTGCAAATGGCGAACCTCGACTTCCCCTTATTGTTTAAGTGGCGATCCGACCGCATACGCAACTACCGAATGTATGTTGTTGGTGGCTTCAAATACAGCATCGATATGGCCTCTCAAGAACGCGTGGTGGACGATGTTGAGCGAGTGAAGCTCAGGCGTCACGACTACTCCTTCGATGTTGGGGTGGGGATGGACCTTTACTTCCCCTTCTTTAAAATGTCGCCCGAACTGCGCTTCTCACAAGGGATTAGGAATACGCTTGTCCCTGAGAAGCACATTTACAGCGCACCACTCGATGCCCTGTTGGGCCGCACCATTGTATTGTCTTTTCACTTCGAATGATGGGCAAACGGAATGTGGATCGTAGGTTGGCGCTGGTCACCGGTGCCACTGCGGGTATTGGAGAGGCCGTGGCGCGCAGATTTGCGGCTGAAGACTGGGATTTGGTGCTCACAGGACGCAGATCGGAACGGCTCATTGCTTTATCACAAGAGCTTGCAGAGCGTTTCCCTCAGGTGAGTGTGCTTGCCTTAACATTTGATGTATGTGATGAGGAGGCGACTTTCGCCGCCTTGGAGGGCCTCAGTGAAGATTGGCAGTCAGTTGATGTGCTGGTGAACAATGCTGGATTGTCGCAAAGCCTTGAGCCCGTTCATCGGCAGGACCCGGCGGATTGGGATCGGATGATCGATACCAACATCAAGGGCCTTCTGCGGGTGAGTAGGGTGGTAGCTCCCTGGATGCGTCGCAGAGGTAGGGGGCACATCATAAATCTGGGATCTATCGCCGGAAAAGAAGTATATGCCAATGGTGCCGTGTATTGCGCCACCAAGCACGCGGTAGAGGCCATCACCCGATCCATGCGCATGGAATTAAATCCTGATCGCATCAAGGTGGGACTTATTGCACCGGGTTTGGTAGAAACCGAATTTTCTATAGTACGCTTTAAAGGAGATCGCGAGCGAGCCGCTGCAGTATACCATGGACTTGAACCCTTGGTGGCTGACGATATTGCCGACGCTGTGTGGTACATGGCCAGCAGACCAGCTCATGTGCATGTGGCCGATATGCTCATCTTGCCGACGGCCCAGGCCTCCATGGGACAAATTACCCGACGTCCCTAAAAGCGATTCTTCCACATTTGGGAAGGCACCGGTTTGACCGACCGGTGGTTGTATTTGGCCGACTTTTTCTGGCTGTACGGGGTTTGAATGTCACCACTCACCTCGAAATAAATCAGTTGCCCGATGGGCATGCCCGCATAGATTCGCACGGCTTGCGTACAAGAAATCTCAAGGGTCCAGGTATTGCAGAAGCCTACGTCACCCTTGCCCGCTGTGGCGTGGATATCAATTCCCAATCGACCCACCGATGATTTGCCCTCAAGAAAGGGTACATGTTTGTGTGTTTCGGTGTATTCCTCGGTAACCCCCAAATATAAAATCCCTGGGTAAATCACCAGACCCTCTTCCGGGATCAGCAGTTCCTCTATGGGGTTGTCGCTCCGCGCGTCAAGAATGCTGTTGCGATAAATGGCCAAATAGCGTCCAAGATGTACATCATACGAATTCGTGCCCAGATTTTCACGGCGAAAAGGTTCTACAAGAATATTGCCTTCGTCGATATGGCGCAAAATTTCTGAGTCGGATAAAATCATAAGTGGACGCAATTAGGGCCTCAAAAATCGATATTTTTACGTTTGATGAAGCAAGAAGCCGCAATTATTCACGCACGAACCCGCGAGCCCCTTTCGGGCCGCCGGATATTGATGATCGGTTGGGAATTTCCGCCCCTTCAGGCGGGTGGACTCGGGGTAGCTTGCGAAGGGCTTGTGCGTGCGCTTCGCCTGTTTGTTGACATTACTTTTGTGGTTCCGGTATTCGACGATCGAATGGCCATAGAGGGCGTTCGGGTGGTGGGAATGGACCAAGAGGCAGGTGAATGCGCCATCTCGTTGCCCGAGTGGGAGCGATTGGAGGGCGATCAACCCCAGCTCGACTACTATATGCTCGATGCGCGATTGAGTGATGAATTGAGGGCCGGCTTTTTGCAACAAGAACGATTGCAGCGGCGCACAATGAGGGAGCTGCTGGCCGACGGACAGGTCTATGGACCCCATCTCATGCGAAAAGTCGCCACCTACGCGGAGGCTGTGGCAGAGGTGTTCGGACAGGGCGATTTCGATCTCATTCATGCGCATGACTGGCTCACCTACCCGGCTGCGGTCCGGCTCAAGAAGAAGACGGGTAAACCCCTATTGTTGCATGTACACGCCTTGGAAACCGATAGGGCAGGCCCGGGTGTGCGCAACGCCATTTATCAGGTTGAGCGCTTCGGTCTTCACATGTGCGATCGGGTGATCGCGGTGAGCGAGTATACGCGTGGGCTCATCGTGGAGCACTATCAAGTGCCATCGAATAAAATCGAGGCGGTGCATAACGGGATCGACCCACAAAGGGTGTTTCGTGCCGAGCACCACGTGCCCGAGAAAATTGTGGCCTTCGTGGGCCGGCTGACCCACCAAAAAGGCCCGTTTTTTTTGTTGGAAACCGCAATGAAGGTGATTGCCCGCTTTCCTGAAGTGCGCTTTGTGGTGGCAGGGACGGGCGATAAAATGAAGGAGATGATCAACTGGACGGCCTACAAAGGTCTGAGCCGCCATTTTCTGTTCACCGGTCATGTAACGCGACAAAAAGTAGCGCAGTTGCTCTCTGTCGCCGATGTTTACTTCATGCCTTCTGTTTCTGAGCCTTTTGGCTTGTCGGCTGTAGAAGCCGCCCAATTTGGCATTCCCTGTGTCATTTCCCAACAATCCGGCGTTTCCGAATTGCTGGTGCACGCGCTGAAGGCCGACTACTGGGATACCGATGCATTTGCCGATCATATATTGCGGTTGTTGACAGACCCTGAGGAGCACAGACAGCGCATAGAATGGCAGAGGCTAGACCTAGAGCACATTTCCTGGGATCTGGCTGCGGCCGGGGTGATGAACCAATACCGAAAATTCTTGCATAAAAATTGATATGCCTGCCATCTGCCTCTACTTTCAGATTCACCAGCCCTATCGGCTGAGTGTCTATGATTTTACCCGCATTGGGGAAGACGCTGAGTACTTCGCCGACGATTTCAACCGCACCATCATGCGGCAAATGGCCTCAGAGGTATATAACCCCGCCAACCGCATTCTTTTGGATATGATGAAGAAATATGGGGAGGAGTTTCGCGTATGTTTTTCCATATCGGGACTGGCATGGGAGCAAATGCGTGTGGCGGCCCCCGAACTCATCGACAGCTTCCGTGAGATGAATGATTTGGGTGGCGTTGAATGGGTTGGGGAGACCTACAACCACAGTTTGGCCAGTTTGTATGCCCGCTCCGAATTTGAGCGCCAGGTGATGGCACACAAGCAGCTCATGGAACAGGAACTGGGGGCTGTGTGTACCACATTCCGGAATACGGAGATGTTGTATGCCAATGATTTGGTGAGCGACCTGGTGCGGATGGGGTTCCGTTCCGTTCTGGTGCCCTTTCCTGAGTCTTTCACCTCTTCGGGTAAAAGTCCCGACCATATTTACCGCAGTCCGGTGTCGAACCGACTCTCCTGCATCACCCAGAACAATAGGCTCAGTGCAGAATTGGGACGGTTTTTCTACGAACCGGCACACAGTCACTACCCCCTGAAGGCAGTGAAATTTGTACAATGGCTCGACGAACTAGACGCAAACGGTGCAGAGGTGGTGTCGGTCTACCTCGACTATGGCGTGGTGTCCTCACGGGCCGGTCACCGCGAACAATTACCATCTTTTCTGAAGAACCTGGTGCGGGTGGCTACGGCGCACGGGCATTTGTTCAGGACGCCCGCCCAGCTGTTGGGCGGCGCAACTCCGGTGGGGGATAAATACGATGTTCCCGCTCCCATCACCTGGGCGTATGGCGACCACAGCCTCGATGCGTTTACGGGCAACGACCTGCAGCAGGAGGCGATCAACCGTTTATACGAACTCGAAGATGCGGTGCTCGCAAAGGGCGATGCGTCTTTGCTGCGCGCCTGGTCGCGTTTGCAGTCGTCGGATCACTTCTACTATATGACGCAGCGCTTTGAGGAGCGCGGCGAGGTGAACCGGTACAGTCCATACGAATCGGCCCTCGAGGCCTACAACAATTTCCTGAATGTGCTCACCGACCTGGAGCTGCGGGTGCGGCGGGGGTGAGGGCGGTTTATGCCTGATCATATTTCAGTTTGTTTCAAGGATTACTCATCACCCAGCGAATTCAGTCCGTGCTGTTCCCAATGTAAATACCGTAGAATGCCCTGCCAATCGTGCAGGTCGGTGGTGTCGAGGAAATGAAAATGAGCATCTGGCTGCGGAAATTTCAATCCATGTCCTTTGTTTTCGACGAAATAGAGGCACAGGGCGTCGTCCGAATAAACCACAAAGGAATTTTGTTTATGACCGGCGTATTCCGCTGATTTATGATGATGACCACTGGTGTGATGGGCTGATAAAAGTTGGTTATCCTCTTTTGAGACCTCATTTTGATCTGGAAAATGACCTAAAACATCAGTTGGACGACGCGTTCCAATGATCACAGAAATCAACCCCTGTTCGTCGTCGAGCAGAACTTCCAAATCTTCTAAGGTGAGATCCAGAAGGGTGAGGTTCTCGGGAAGAAATTTGGGTGACCTTTTCATGCAGCAACAATAAGGAATGCGATATTAAATGTGGGTTAAGTCTTTCGAAATACCTTTTAATAGGTATTTCAGGTGATTTGCCACGCCCGAATCTTGCGGTCATCGCCAGCGCTCAAGAGTATGCTGGTTTCAGGTTTCCAAAGTAAACGATTCACGGAATGTGTATGGCCGTGCAATGGAT
>CAIVQI010000327.1 GCA_903908015.1 uncultured Bacteroidota bacterium | reverse complement strand
TGCCGGCCACTTGAATTATTCAATGCGCTCCAATGCCCCCAGGGTAGGGGTTAAGGCCCGTTGGCGGTCAACGAGATCCGTCTCAAGCCTTCCACCATATAATCCTCGCAAATCAATGCCCCGCTGAAACGCGGGCGACAAAGTGTCGATGCGGAAGTCATTCTCAGACGGGTTTTTGAATTTGGGGTTGGCATATCCCAATTGTACCCCCGGTCGCGGGGTTTCGGATTGTATGATGCAGTGCCTCAAATTGGTTTCTATAGGGCCGCTGCCCGAACTATCGAAAACCAGCTCATTGGAACGCCCCCCCCAAACCAGGCTGTTTTCCAGCTCGAGGTAGGTAGGACTCGCCGTTTGGTTGTAGTCGCGGTTCGACAACCCAAAAACGGGGTATCCGCGCTGAAATCCGGAATTCAGGTGAACAAATGTACAATGGCGAAAGCGGTAGCGGCCACCATAATCGCCCAGAAAGTTGTATAGTCCGCAGTTACTCACCAACGTATTGTAGGCGTCGATGCGCGCGGTATAGGCCAAGAGACCCACCACCGCACAGTTGTGAATGCGCGTTTTGTCGATGATCAGGTTGACAGAGTCGTTATTTGCGGGCAGTGAGTCGACCCGAATTCCAATGGTGCCATTGCGCAAATCCAGGTTTTCAATTCGGTGCCCAGTGCTCCCTCTGCGCAAATGAATGCCGTTCCATCCCCCGGCCAGGTCGCGGTATAAAGGATCGAGGCGGTCGCCCCGCATCTGCACCGGATTGGCGGCCGTACCCTCCACGCGCAAGGTGCCCAACACATACAAAGTTGAATTCTTGTTGAAATAAACGCGCGTTCCTTCACGAATGGTGAGGGTGCAGCCACTGTCGACCAAAACTGAATTGTAGACCACAATCGGCAGGGTGTTGTCCCACACCGTCTGGCAGTCCAGCACTTCTTCATTGTAGAACACCGCGTTTTGTCCATAGGCCACCAGCTGCACGGTACGGGTGCGGTCGCCCGAACGAAACACAATCGAATCCGTCACCAAGAAGGGCGTGCTTTGCTGGTTGGGGTCGATCGTGACCTCCACGAAGACATAGATGCTGTCACGCGCCCGCAGTTCGACTCCAGTGAGGGCATTCGCTGGATTGCCGTTAATATTCAGGCGATAGGCGGAACTGCCCGACAATTTTCGTCCGGCCAGATACACTTCATCGATCAGGATGTTGCGCCCCTCATCGTTGTACACCTTAAACCTTTTGGTGATGCTCCCCGCGCCCACAAGCAGGGTATCAAACAAAACGGTATCCGTTTCACTGCGTATTTCTAGTCCAGCATTCGCCACAAAGCGTTCGGGTCGGCATCCACCGATTCCCAAAAAAACATACATCACCAGCAGGCCGATCAAGAAACTGCTGAAGGAATTGAGTTGACATTGAGGCGAAAAAGGGCGAAAAAAGTTCATCAGGGAGTAACGCTCGGGGAATTGCAATAGTACGATGCTAAATCCATACTTTTCAAGTCAAACATGCATTTCCTATCGATCGTGTATGCCCTTTAAAGCGAGAATTTGCGGCGTCCATTGTTCAAATCGCCTGATTTGGGTCGCCTCCTGCTTTGCAGAAGCAAAATAGAGCAGGTACCCGCGTTTGCGCCCTGGGGTAAGTGCTTCAAAGGCCGCGGCCAATTCGGGCCGGCCCAACAAATAAGCTCGCCAGCCTGGTACATCGGGCAGATCAGCCTCCGTATGCGCCCGCTGAGCGGGTTTTCCCTGCTCTTCCAATACGATAGCCTCCGCCAGCCACCGACGGATGTCGTTGTCGTGTCGCGCAATTTGTTGCGGTTCCGTGACCCGGAACAACCGACCGGAGCGGGAATTCGGGCCCGCTGCTTCCAATCGATTCCCGGGGTCATGCAACTCATCGCCCCGGAAAAAGGACAGTCCACAGCTCTCCTTAAACACGAACAACAAAACCACATTTCGGCCTTCGTATGTATAGCAGGGCACGCCCCACTTGCACAGTTCGGTGAGTCCAGCTTGTAATGCTATGGCCCGCAATTGTTGGAGCATGGCAGACCATCGGTGGACCTTACAATCAGGCGTGCCGCCGAGGGCACAACGGCCACATCCCATGGAGAAAAAGTCATCAGCGCTGCGGGTCACACCCCAAAAGTACACAAAGGGAAACAAAACTAACAACTGTTCATAAAAACATCTATTTTTGCGAACGATTGTTCGTATAAAAGTTC
>CAIVQI010000326.1 GCA_903908015.1 uncultured Bacteroidota bacterium | reverse complement strand
CGGTGCTGACCGCACGTTTTCCGAACTGGCAACAGCACCTGTTGGAATGGTCCTCGGTTTGGCGTTTGGATAACCACAGTCTTGAAAAAAGTGCGCATGATGTTGCCAAGCAAATAATTCTCGAACATTCGCCGGGTTTTATGCGGTGGAGCATCATCGATTCAAACCAAACAAACATATACCTTGAAATGGCGCGCAGGTTTATCCCCCGCAGACATTCTCTGATTCGATTGGGGGATTTGCTCGCAGGCGCCCCACACCGACATCTCACCGCGGGTGAATGGCTGATCACACGAACCAAGCATGAACTCATTTGGGAAAATGTAAAGACTGATGGCGGTGATCCGCAGGATTTGAATAGCAAAAAGGCCCCTTTTCAACTTGAATGCAGCAGTCAGGGGCTGTATCATCTGCCCACACAAGAGCTGCTCGAGTTTCGGGTGTGGGCCCATGAGCAGGAACGATTAAAGGACCATGAAGGGGGGGATTCTCGTTGGATTGAAGCCGGCATGCATGCGCCCTGCGTGGTTCGTTTCTGGCAAGCAGGCGACCGCATAAGAATGCCTGACGCCAAGGGCCGCAAAAAAGTATCGGATCTACTGAACGAGCTTGGGGTGCCAACCATCCGCCGACGCAATACGCTGGTTTTGGCTCAAGGTGATGAAATTTTGTGGGTTTTGGGTTATAGAAGCGTTAGTTTTGCAGGAAGACCTGAGGAGTTTCCCCGTCAGGCGTTTCGGTTACACATACCGCAAAAACAGGATGTACCATCCATGACAAACAACGATGAAGTCAGACCCTGAATTCATAGACAAGCAAAGCGAGCAGGGGGGGGATGATGCCGTGCAGGACGATTTGTTTGAACACCACCGGGTGGTGGTAGACCGCGGTCAATCGCTATTGCGCATAGACAAGTTTCTGTTCGATCGCCTTCCCGGTAATTCACGAAATCGGATCCAAAATGCCATCAAGGCCGAGTCGGTCAGGGTCAACGGTAAGGCCGTAAAATCGAGTTACCCCGTTAAGCCGATGGATGTCATTCAAATTGTGCTGGCTTATCCGCCTCGAGATACGACCCTACAACCCGAGGCTATGGATCTCGAAATACCCTATGAGGACCGCGACTTACTCTTGGTGAATAAACCCCCAGGACTGGTCGTGCACCCAGGCCATGGTCACCACCATGGAACGCTGGTGAACGGGCTTCTTCATCATTTTAATGGCCTGCCAACACACCGAAATGGGGAAGTGAGGCCCGGATTGGTGCACCGGATCGACAAAGACACAAGTGGACTTCTGGTGATCGCCAAGTCTGAGTATGCCATGACCCATTTGGCGCGACAGTTCTTCGACCACAGCATCGACCGAACCTACCAGGCCTTAGTCTGGGGTTCACCAGTTGAGGACAGCGGCACCATCCGCACACAAATCGACCGTGATCCGCGAAACCGACTAAAAATGGCTGCAATCATGGATGAGCAGCGCGGCAAGCACGCCATCACCCATTATCAGGTACTTGAACGTTTGGGCTATGTGAGTCTGCTTCAGTTCCGTTTGGAAACAGGACGAACCCACCAGATTAGGGTGCATACTTCATTTATGGGTCACCCCATCTTTAACGATTCCGTTTATGGAGGCGATCGCGTGGTGACAGGTCCGGCATTTAGTAAGTTTAGGCAGTTCGTAGAGAATGCGTTCACCATCATGCCCCGAATGGCGCTTCACGCCCGTTCTCTGGGATTCGTGCATCCAGAAACCGGACAAAAATTGGCTTTCGACTCGGAATTGCCGGCTGATTTTAGGGGTGTCCTGGAGAAATGGCGCAGATTCGCGGGCACCGCGCCCGAATCATGGGCATTGGATTCATAAACCATCATAAAATTTGATATGTTCCGGCTACACATCATCCGACACGGCGAAACAGCGTATAATTTTTCTGGGAAAATACAAGGACGCGGCATCGATTCCTCCTTAAATGACCGAGGAATGCAGCAGGCCGAGGCCTTCTCGCGGGCCTATCCTCCGGATCATTTCGATGTTGTTTATTGTTCAACCTTACAGCGAACCAGGCAAACCATACAGGCTTATGTGGATGCAGGATTGCCCTGCGTTGAATTGGCTGCCCTCGATGAATTCAATTGGGGAGAGGTAGAGGGACAGCCATATTCGGTTTATGCGGATACCTACCGCGAAATGATTGGTGCGTGGTCGGAGGGCGACTACCACAAAGCGCCACACCTGGGGGAATCGCCGGCAGCAGTTGCGCTTCGTCAGCAAGAAGCGCTACAAATGTGGCGATTGGGCGCTGACCGACGTATATTGGTGTGCATGCACGGCAGGGCACTTCGACTCATGTTGTGCCAGTTAACGCAATTACCATTGTCGCGAATGGAAAGCTTTACCCACACCAATTTGAGTCTGTATGTACTGGATTGGGACGGTGAGCAGGGACGCATTCAGGTGGCCGACAACCGCGACCATTTGCAAGGGGTTGGTTCGTTATAGGGGATTTATATGAGCTCTTAAGTTTAAGCTTGCGCCATGCCATAGGCAGGAGGCGCACGAAACTGAGCGGGATTTTGCCGAACTACAAGCGCTCTAAAATGGTATTAATCATTCCGTCGATGACCATTTCCGGATTAGGGCAGCGCTCGCCAGTGCTGCGGTTGGCCAAAATCGCATTCACCGAAACGGCCCGATGCCCCATAAGCCGTGCCAGTCCGTAGATGCCTGAGGTCTCCATTTCCATATTGGTGATGCGCATGCCGTTGAGAAAACGGAAGGAAGATAATTGTTCGATAAAGTTGTCGATTCTCGGTTGGAGGCGGAGCCGACGGCCTTGGGGTGCATAGAAACCAGCGCAACTGAGGGTGAATCCACGCGCCAGATCATTCAGTGCTATTTGTTCCAGAAGTTCGCCATCAGCGGCGTTTATAATAGGTATGGCGATCTGATTGAGGTCTGGAACCGCATCGAGCAGTTCTGTTGTTAGTGCCCGGCAAGCTGGATCATTTGGATTCGCGTAAAACGGCATTAAGCCATCGAGGCCCAGGACCATAGAAGAACATAGAATGGTGCCTACTGGGAGATCAGGCTGAAGTGCACCCGAGGTGCCAAGACGGATCAGGCGCAGCATTTTGGGTGGTGTTATTGGGTTTTCATCCACAAAATCGAGGTTGTGGAGCGAATCCAATTCATTGAGTACGATATCAATGTTGTCGGTGCCAATGCCTGTTCCGATGACGGAAAGTCGGTTGGGCCCCAGTTGGCCTGTGTGGGTCACAAATTCGCGGTGACGAACCTTGTATTCGATGCAGTCGAAATACTGGCTTACGTTCTCGACCCTTTCGGGGTCGCCCACCAGCAGCACCGTTTCCGCCAACTGTTCGGGCATGAGGTTCAGGTGATACACTGCGCCCAGCGGTGTGCGCATCCATTCAGTCGGTTTCATGACGCGAAAATAGAAAGGAATTGCGGTAGTGGTGGATCAATTATCCATTGGCCATCAACTCATGAAAGGCGTCGCAGATGGCCTCGATGGGTTGGTTGCGCATGCATTTGAAGTGTCCTTTCGGACAGGCATCGAAGCCTATTTTAGAACACGGCCGGCATTTGAGCGCTTTGATTTCAAATTGACGTACGTTTTGGGGATGCTCTGGCTGCCATGCGTACATGCCAAATTCGGGTATGGTATTCCCCCAAATGGCCAATGTGGGGCGGGCGAAAGCGGCGCCAATGTGCATCATGACCGAATCATGGGTGATCAACACCCGCGCTTGTCGCACCACATCGGCCGATTGGTTGATGTTGAACTGGCCGCAGAAGGAATGCAGATAGGGGTTTTTTGCTACATCCACCACCCGGTCCGCAGTTGCTCGATCAGCCTTGCCGCCCAACAAGAAAAGAGGTCTCTGGATTGCGCTGCAAAGCCCAATCATCTGTTCTTCCGGCAGTCTTTTTGTGGCGTGTTGTCCACCTATGGCATATACACCAAAGGAAGGCGCTTTATCTCGCCATGGATTCAGATGGTGAGGGCCCTCTGTACCAAACCCATGTACAGAATTCAGGTTGTGCAGCCCCGCTGATTGGAACAACTGGCCCACATCGACCTGGTCCTCATGAGGAATGAAATATTCGAGGGGTAGGGGGTCGACCGGAATATGTAAAGGGGATAGGGTTTCGAGGTAGCGTTGCACAATATGCACCCGGGGAAGTATGTCGATACCGCAGCGTACGCGAAGCCATTTTTCTAGGTTCAACTTGCGAAAACTGTATTTCTTGCCTGATAATAACCATTTAAACTGACGGCTTCGCAGGTTGTGGTGAAGGTCGATGATGTGGTCAAACTGCTCAGCTTGCAGGGTCGCCATCAAATCCTTCCCGCTTTTATTAACCAGGTGAATGCGTTTGATCAGCGGATGGGCCTTGATGACCTCATAGTGCTGAACTTTGGTGAGGTAATGTATTTCGGCCGTTGGGTACCGATTGGCAATGGCTCGGAGGACGGGTGTGGTGAGCACCATATCGCCCAGCGAGCTAAAGCGAATGATCAGAATCTTCAACCGAAAAGCGTTCAGTAGGTGGGCACGTACTCCATGCGGGCGAGGATGCCTTGGCTTCGCAGCGCTTGACTTGCTGTTTGTACAGGTGCATACAAAACCCCCAAATTCTTCTCGATCTGACTTTTGGCCTCTTTACCTGACCATTTGTTTAGGATGTCTTCGAATGGGTCTTTCGGAGTTGGCATCCGGCGGATTTTATAGTCCTTCACTTTCGCTAACCGGGAGGCACATGCCAAGGCGTCTTCTTCGGTACCGAGACGGTCAACGAGGCCCAAGCCCAGTGCCTGGCGACCCGTGTAAACCCGTCCCTGTGCCATGGCTTGCACACTATCCGCACCGAGTCTTCTGCCTGTGGCTACCAGTGAGATGAAGTCGTCATACACCCGATTCACCGATGCTTGTATGATGGCTTCCTCATCCGCACGCATGGGCCGCACACCACTCATGATATCGGCATAGGGGCCTGTCACCACCCGGTCGAAGGTGATGCCGGTTTTGTTGGCGAAGAAACCACTAAAATCAGGAACCAGGCCGAACACCCCAATAGATCCGGTGATGGTGGTGGGTTCAGCGAAAATGGAATCGGCATCTGCGGCAATCCAATATCCTCCTGATGCAGCTACATTGCCCATGCTCACCACCAGAGGCTTCTTTTTATTGAGCAATACCAATTCACGACGGATCACCTCACTGGCTAAGGCATCCCCGCCAGGTGAATTCACCCGCAACACCACCGCTTTGATGTCGTCGTCGAGCCGCGCCTTGCGGAGGGTGGCCGACAAGCGCACGCTGCCGATGTTCTCATCGTCGCCTTCTCCACCGCTGATTTCACCATTCGCATAAACCACAGCGATTTCGTTTTTAGACTCTTTCTTGTCTTCCTCGAGGCTTCCTAAGTACTCACCCAAGCTGGCCATTTTTATTTTCTCAATGTTTTTGGCTTTAGTCTTTTTGGCCAGCATGTCCAGCACTTCATCGCGGTGCCATAGGGCGTGAACCATTCCTTTGTTCAGGGCGTCCTGATCCGAACGGATGTCCAGGCGGTCCGCCATACGCCGCAGTGAATCTACGGGTAGGCCGTTATGCTTCGATACCTGGTTTAGGTAGTCGGCATACAGATCATTCATATAACTTTCCATCTGCATGCGGTTGTCGGCGCTGAGGTCTTTGCGGATAAATGGCTCGCCAGCCGATTTGTACTTGCCAACCCGGATCAATGTCACATGAATGTCGAGTTTTTCGAGCATGCCCTGCAGGAAAATGGGACTTGAGGCGAGGCCGTTCCACATCATATTGCCCATGGGCATCATAAAAATGCTGTCGGCCACAGCAGCCAACTGGTATGAGGCCTGGTCGTAGTTTTCTGCGTAGGCATAGATGAACTTCCCACTTTTTTTGAAGGCGGCGAGGTCCTCCAGCAACACAGCGCGCATGGTTCCCCCAACCGCCACATTGTCTAAATCGAGAAAAACACCCTTGATTTTATCGTCTTTGGCCGCTTTGCGCAAGGCATGTCGAACGTCAAATAGGGAAGAGCTTTCCTCTGGGCCGCTGCCCGACATCAGATCGAGTCCGGCAAAGGGGTTTTCTGTGGCCCTGTCAACAATCGGCTGGTCGAATTTCAGGTGCAGAACACTGTTGTCGGCAATGGCTGATTGGTCGCCCGATGAGGCAGCAGCCACAATGGCGATGATCAAAATGATAGAGAATAGAGAAATCACAATTTGGGCTGTGATGATGGCCAATACGAGCCGCAGGAATTTGAGCATGGGAGAATTTTTGGTTTTGTTGGAAGTTGAAGCCACAAAAATAAGTTGCAAATCGGTACTATGCATCACCAAGTACTAAAAATATTTTAATTCCATTGTAGCCAAAGCCAGATTTAGATTCTAATTTTACCCCAGTGGAACTACTTGTACTGTTGATGGGCAGCAATGTCGGGAATCGCGAGGAATACCTCCAAATGGCGCTTTTTGAAGTGGTAGATGTGTTGGGTGAACCCATTGCGTCATCAAGAATCTGGGAAACCGCCGCCTGGGGCGGGGTAGCTGAGGATTCCTTTTTGAACCAGGCCCACAGCTTTCATTCCAATAAAGATCCATTCGATTTGCTGCAATCTTTGAAGCGAATTGAACGGAAAATAGGTCGCAGGGCCACTGAACGCTGGGGCAATCGTGAGATTGATGTTGATATTTTGGTCTACGGTTCGCATTGTGTCCACGATTCCGTGCTGCAGATACCGCATCCACGCCTGTCTGATCGGCGGTTTGCCCTCATCCCTTTATGTGAAGTTGCTCCGGGATGGCGTCACCCCCTAAGCGGACAAACAGTGGAGAATATGCTGATGGCTTGCACAGATGACGCCTCGGTTCTGCTGCACCAACCGTTCTTAAATTCAGCTGATGATTGAAGCTGATTTGGCCTATTTTTGCGCAAAATGAACAAATACATCGTGGTGGAAGGCAATATCGGCGCGGGAAAAACCACGCTGGTTCGCCTTTTAGCGGAATATTGGTCGACTCCGGCCCTTTTCGAGCAGTTCATGGACAATCCATTTCTTCCGCGGTTCTACGATAAGCCGGAGCGCTATGCATTCTCTTTGGAAACATCATTTCTGGCTGAGCGGTATCGGCAGATGCAAGACGAACTCAATGAGGCTGATGTGCGCCGCCGCGGTTTGGTGGCCGACTACAGCTTCTATAAATCGCTCATTTTTGCGCGCCGCACGCTCGACCCCGAAGAATTCGGTTTGTTCAGCCAACTTTTCGGGATTATCAATCAACGTCTTCCACAGCCCCATTTGTTTGTGTATTTATCGACACCGGTGCCGCGACTACTGCAACAAATTGCTGAGCGGGGGCGTGCCTACGAGCAGAACATTGAGGGCGATTATCTGTATTACATTGATGATAGTTACCGGCAGTTTATGGCGCAGGCGAGTGGACTTAAATGCCTGTTGCTGAATACCGCAGAGGTCGATTTTGTGCAACACCCGCAGGATTTTGAAAAAATCAGATCGCTGCTCGAGAGGGAGTATCCCTATGGCATCACATCGTGTACTCCTTAAGAACGAAAAGTCGATATAGATATTGGAATACTGATGCAAACCCCTCATTTTTGGCCATTCAATATGTGTAAGCCCTTCGCACACTTCAAGCTTCGCAGTCTATCAGTCGTCGTTGTGTTCTTTTTGAGTATACACTTGGCCAGTGGACAGGGAATTCAAGGTACCGTAACCGATGCCAGCGACAAAATGCCCTTAATTGGGGTGAATGTGGTGGTTAAGGGCACCACTTATGGGGTGTCGACCGACATGAATGGTCAGTATCATCTAAATAAGGTGCCCGCAGGCGTCTATCAAATCGAAGTGAGCTACTTAGGTTACGAAAAAAAGTTGTTCACAGGGATCAAAATCAGCGGTAATCAGCCCACACGCCTGGATGTTAGCCTTGCGCCAAGTGCGCTCACCCTAGATCAGGAAGTGGTGGTGGTGGGCGAAAAGCCATTGGTCGACCTCGATCAGTCGAAATCGGAACAACGGGTGTCGCAGGAATCCATCGAAAATGCCCCTGTTCGACAACTTCAAGGGGTACTGAACACCCAGGCCGGGGTGGTGTTGAATCCAGAAGGTTTGAGTATTAGGGGTGGAAGGACCTACGAAACGGCCTTCATCATCGATGGGGTATCGGCCACCGACCCCCTGGCGGGCACCGGATTTGGCATCGACTTGGGCACCAATTCAGTGGAAGGGATTGATGTGACCACAGGAGGCGGTGATGTGGCCTATGGTGACGGAACTTCAGGAATTGTTAAAACCCGTACCCGATCGGGGGGCGACCGCACAGAATTTAGTTTCAACCACCGACGTGATCGTCTTGGTTTGACCAATGATTGGGCGTCGGTTTGGGGCAACGCCATTTATGAAGCCACGGCTGGTGGGTCACTTAAGGGTGTACTTCCCCGGCCGTTGCGTGTTTTTGCATCCTTCAAGGGCAGTTTCGACGACCAGTATTTTCGTCGGCCCGCCAACCAGGTCACTTCATCCCTCTACCCCGATGCCGCTTTTTCGCCCAACCAAGACAATCGCTGGGCCGGGATGCTGAAGTTCGACTATGAGTTTAAGCCGGGCATGCGCCTAAGTGTCAATTACCTCCGGTCGCTCACCATCAACCAAGACGTAAACATGCTGCGCATCATCGGTAATGATGTGCCATTTCTGCCTGGTTTCCAGTTCGATTTCATGTTACAACCCGACCGGGCCAATACCTACACGCACGATACCAACCTTGAATCGGTGAACTTTACCCACACCACAAGCAAGAAGTTCTCGTATACCGCTAATTTGTCGCGCTTGTTTGTGCGCCTGCGTGCCGATGCCAATGGGCGTGAATGGCGGCCTAAGAATGTGGATGCCGAGTTTGATCCAGCCAGTATTGTTACTTTCCCAGTGGGCTACTTCAATCCGGCCGATTCGCAGGTCTTCGTCTATCCGGGTCCGGGTCTCTACAACAACGGAGGAATCGGCACTCTCTGGCACGACCATCGGGTGAATGAATATGGTTTGCGTTGGACGGGTAATTACTACTACAAT
>CAIVQI010000325.1 GCA_903908015.1 uncultured Bacteroidota bacterium | reverse complement strand
TGATTGACATTCAAAATTAGGCAAAAATGGGATGGCCTTCGTATTTTTGCAAGCCTGTGCTGTACCGGTCCTGCACCATTTTTTGGCCCTGTATTTTTTATAGCCCCGCCCCCTGTTTTTTAACCCCGCCCCCTGTTTTTTAACCCCGCCCCCTGTTTTTTAACTCCGCCTTCTGTTTTATAGCCCCGCCCTCTGTTTTTTAACCCCGTCCCCTGTTTTTTAACCCCGCCCCCTGATTTTGGCCGTGAAAACCCGATTGAGTGAATTGAAACCTGGACAAGCAGCGGTGATCCGCAGGCTGGGGGAGCATCCCTTGTCGGCCAAACTCACGGAAATGGGATGCCTGCCGGGAGAATGGATTCGGGTCATCCGTATCGCCCCCCCTGGCGACCCCATGTCGGTTGAAATTTTAGGCTATCAATTGGCCCTGCGACGCATGGAAGCCGAAGTGATCGAAGTGGATGTTCGTCCTGGCATCCCCCAATACCCAGAACACCCCCAATACGACAGATGAAGGATACTTTAAGGGTTTGGCTCGCTGGGAACCCCAACAGTGGCAAATCATCGCTGTTTAATCGACTCACAGGGCTGCACCAAAAGGTGGGCAACTACCCGGGGGTGACGGTGGAGCAGCATAGTGGACGAATGTCGATGCCCCATGGGGGCGCGGCCGAGGTGGTTGACTTGCCGGGAATTTATAGCTTGTTTCCAGAGACGGAAGACGAGCAGGTGGCCTTCCAGCTGCTCATGGAACAAGTATGTGCATCACCAGCTTCATCGGTGGCCACACGGGTGGTTGTGGTGGCTGATGCCAGTAGCCTCCGCAGAAACTTATTGTTGATCACCCAACTGTCCGACCTTAATTTGCCATGTGTTTTGGTGCTTAATAAATCGGATTTGGCCGATTCAGCCGGCATTCACATCGATGTCCCCGCCCTTTCTGCGGCCCTGGGGATGCCCGTGGTGGCTACGAATGCCCGCACGGGTGATGGAATGAACGAACTCAAGCAGGCCCTCTTGCAAGCACCGCCAAAGCACCGGTATCCATGGTTTTCCGATCATCCAGCGGTGCAGCGACAAATCTCAACGCTGGCGCAGGCAGAAGGACGCCCCGCCGAATACCGCGACTTTGTTTCGTTGATGTGCTACGAGCGCTTGCCCGAATCCTGCGCAACTTGGGCGAATCACTGTCGCGCGCTGGCCGGTGCAGAGCCCCTCGATCGGGGGAAAATAAGGGCCGCCGAAACGGTACGACGCTATGAGCGAATAGCGGGACTCATGAAACACATCAGGCGCGACCCCGGAACGGTCAGCCGAAAGGCCGCCTCGGCCCGAATCGATCGTTGGTTGCTGCACCCTGTGGCGGGCTATGGAATCCTGTTTGCCCTTCTGTTTTTGATGTTTCAGGCCATATTCTCGTGGGCCACATTGCCCATGGAGCTCATTGAGTCGCTCTTTGGGTATGTAGGTGGACGAACAAAAGATTTTTTGCCGGAGGGTTGGTTTTCGCGGATGTTGGTAGATGGGCTCCTGGCCGGACTCAGCGGGGTTCTGGTCTTCATCCCCCAAATAAGTCTGTTGTTTTTCTTTTTGGGAGTGCTCGAGGAAAGCGGATATATGTCGCGCGTTTCGTTCCTCACTGATCGATTGATGCGTTCGGTTGGCCTCAACGGCCGTTCGGTGATGCCCCTGATTGGGGGTTTCGCCTGTGCAGTTCCCAGCATCATGGCCACCCGGTCGATCAACAACCGAAAAGAACGGCTTCTCACCATTTTGGTGCTCCCAATGATGAGTTGCAGCGCGCGCTTGCCAGTCTACACACTGCTCATCAGCATTTGTGTGCCCGAAAATCAGTGGCTTGGGGTGTTCAATGTTCAGGGGCTCGTTTTGATGGGACTGTATGTTTTAGGCTTACTCACCGCCATTGGCGCTGCTTTGGTGCTTCGTTGGTTAATAAAAACCCGGGAAACCTCTTTCTTTATGCTGGAGATGCCCCTTTATCAATGGCCTGTTTGGCGCAATGTGGCCCATGTAGTGGGGCAGCGACTACAGGGATTTGTGATGGAAGCAGGAAAAGTAATCGTTGTAATATCCATTGTTTTGTGGGTTTTGAGTAATTTTGGTCCGGGCAAAAGGATGGAGACGCTGCGCACAGAGCTCGATTCTTACACGGCAATGGGCGATCCGTCGGCCGATTTTTTGGCGCAGAAATCCAGAATCGAGCAGGAGTTGTTGGCTGCATCTTGGGCCGGGCATGCTGGTAAGTTTATGGAGCCAGCCATCGAACCGCTCGGGTTTGACTGGAAGATCGGAATTGCATTGGTGACCTCCTTCGCGGCAAGGGAAGTGTTTGTGGGCACCATGGCCACCATGTACAGCCTCGGCACGGAGGATTTTCAGGTGTCGGAACTGCGTGGACGAATGTTGGCGGAGGTGAACCCGAAAACCGGCAAGCCCGTCTACAGCATCGCCACATGTTTTAGTTTGCTCGTTTTCTATGCTTTCGCTTTGCAATGCATGAGCACCCTGGCAGTTACCCGCAGAGAAACCAAAACCTGGCTGTGGCCAGCCGTACAGTTTTTTTACATGGGGACGCTCGCCTACTTGGGCTCGTTGCTTGTGTACACCCTTCTAGCATAAGAATGCCCCCCCGAATATCTGTAGTCTATATTTTACTGTATGTCGGCAATCCATCAGACAAAACGTGATCAGATCAAACATGTGCTGGTGGACTTCTTGCCTGCCGCTGCGGTAGATTATGTTGTGGATTTGATACTTTCGCACCGGGCAAGGGTACGATTAACCTACGAGCGGAGAACCAAAAATGGTGACTACCGGCCGCCTGACGGTCGATCGGGACACCGTATTTCGGTGAATCAAACACTCAACCCCTACGCTATGTTGGTCACGCTACTGCATGAATTCGCACACCTTCGGGTGTGGGAACAGCATCGAACTTTGGCGCGGCCACACGGACCTGAATGGAAACGGGCATTTGCCAGCATGATGGAGCCTGTACTTCATGAGGATGTTTTCCCCAGCAATATTCTGGCTGTCTTGCGGCGCTATTTGCGCAACCCTGCAGCCAGCAGCTGCTCGGATCCTGAACTCATGGAAGTTTTATCGGCGCACAATCCCCCGTCTGAATTTAAAATGATCCTAAAAGAGCTGCCTGAAGGGGTGTGTTTTACCACAAAAAGGGGAGGAACATACCGAAAGGGCGTGTTGAGACGTACCCGTTGCCTGTGTGAATGCGTGGACACCGGCCGTCTATACCTGATTTTGGCAAGTGCACGGGTACGCCCATTGGACTGAGACTAATCGACTACTTTTTTGCCCCAGCGCTGAATGATCAGTGCCATCATCAAGACCCCTGCCAAGAAACTCATCCAAGGCGGAAACCCGAACCCAGTGGGCAAGGTCCCCACGCCTATCGAAACGCCACCAACTACCAATGCATAAGGCAATTGGGTGCGTACATGTTCGATATGGCTACATCCAGAGGCGAGTGAACTCATGATGGTGGTGTCGCTGATGGGTGAACAATGGTCACCCAGTACGCTTCCAGCAAGAACGGCACTCACAACATTACATAAAATGGATACTGCATCAGCGTGAGGAATGCCCGCTTGTTCGGTCAGTTGCCAAGAGGCGGGGATGACCAAGGGAAACAAAATGGCCATGGTGCCCCAGCTGGTACCCGTACTGAACGCCACCAATGCAGCAAGAATAAAGGTCAATGTGGGCAACCAACCCGGACCAAGATTGACCGACAACAGCTGCTGTGTGAGGAAGTGTGCTGTTTCCAATTGTTCGGTCAAGCCGGCCAACACCCAGGCCAGAATAAGGATGACCACCGCACCCAACATGGTCTTGAACCCTTTGAGGACGCTTTCTACTGCATCGTGAACCGGTAGTCTACGGGTGAATAGGGTCAGAAAAACTGCTGTGAGGAGCCCGCCAAATGACCCCCACAACAGTGCTGTATAGGCATTAGCCTGTCCAATGGTGACGGAGAGCTTTTGAGACAACGAAATATTAGGGTCGTTCCAAATCTGGGCTTCATAACCTGTTGCCGCAAGACCCAGCATCACCAATCCCACCACCACCAATACCGGCAAAATAGCCAGCCACAAAGATGGAGTGAGTCCAGGTGCCATAATGAAATCCGCGTCCCCCGCAGGCTCAGAATCTGGTTGCCTCAAGTGGTCGGAGGAAGCGGCCGTCTGTACGGTCGCGCCCGAACGTGCACGCACTTCGGCAACGTACATCGGACCGAAGTCGCGTTTCATGCCGATGAGCAATAACATAAAAATGAGGGTAAATATGGGGTAGAATGCGTAAGAAAGTGAGTAGAGAAACACTTGGTAAGCGCCAAGTCCGACTTCGGGCAGCTTCTCTAATCCCCCTTCGATATAGCTGATTTCAGCCCCAATCCAGGTGCTGATAAAGGCAATAGCAGCCACAGGAGCGGCGGTGGCATCCACCAAATAGCTCAGCTTCTCGCGCGATACCTTCAGTCGGTCGGTCACGGGCCGCATCGTATTCCCAACCAAAAGCGTGTTGGCGTAATCGTCGAAAAATATCAACACGCCCAAAAGCCAAGTCATGAATTGAGCGGATTGTGAGGTTTTGGCGCGACGAGCCAACACCTCTACCACCCCTTGCATGCCACCGTTGCGACTAATTAAAGCAACCATACCCCCAATGAGCATGGAAAACACGATGATCGATTGATGGTCGGAATCACCTAAGGCTGGAATCAAATGCCGGGTGGGGAAGTCGCCCAAAGCAACCCAAACAGCCTCTATCGCACCCCTACTGCTGTATGCGAGTAAATAGCTCCCTGCCAGTATGCCAGCCAGAAGTGAACTATAGACCTCACGAAACCACAGGGCGAACAGGATCGCCAGTAAGGGTGGCAAAAGGCTCCATGCCGGGTGCAGGGGATTGAACCGACGGCTGATGCGCGCGCTATCCTGCACCACCGTTACATTACATGATTGATTCAATGTCAGCGGCATTGAGATTTCCGCTGTCGTATCCCGAAAAATCATTTGGTCATCGACCCAAACACCTATAGGGCCAACAGCGCCATCATGCTGGATGATCCTCAGTGTACAGGGCCGCCCCGACACCACATGTTCTGGCCATTCGATTTGTAGGGGCTGACAAAATGCGAGGTTTGGAACTTGCCCAAAGAGGAAGATGAAAAAAAGAAATTTGATCGTGTGCATGATGCGGGAGGGATACATACGTATAGCATCCTGGATGAACCAGGTTGAGTGAGGATGGATATTTTAGAAAACGCTAAACTAATGGAATTGTCGCGGTAGCGAACATCTGGCTTGCCAATGGGTTTGTTGTATAGAAATGCGAAGGATTGAAAGCCGTATTTTTGCGGCGATTTATAGTACAAACCCATGATGAACCACACCCCCCCATCAGATTTTCAATCACGCCACCTCGGTCCACGCCCAGCTGATGTAGCGGCCATGCTGCACACCATTGGTGTAGGCTCGGTAGATGAACTCATCGATCAAACCATACCACAAGGCATTCGTCGTTTGGATAATATGGAAATGCCGGTACCCATGAATGAACAGGAGTTAATCGAACATTTAAGAGGATTGGCCGATCAGAATCAGGTGTATCAATGTCATATCGGGATGGGCTACTACCCCGTACAAGTGCCAGGTGTTATTCAACGAAACATTTTGGAGAATCCGGGCTGGTATACCCAATACACGCCCTATCAAGCAGAGATCGCACAAGGCCGACTCGAAGCACTCCTCAATTTCCAGACTTTGGTGTGCGACCTCACAGGAATGGACATCGCCAATGCCTCCCTACTCGACGAGGCAACAGCCGCCGCTGAGGCCATGCTGATGCTCTTCGCCCAAAGAAATAGGGCCGAAAGCCGAAAATTTTTCGTTTCGCACAAGCTATACCCCCAAACTCGGGCCGTTTTGCAGACACGCGCCGAACCCCTCGGCATCGAACTCGTACTGGGTCGGGTAGATGATTTCGAATTCGACGAGGCTTATTTTGGAATGATTTTTCAGTATCCCGACGGATACGGACAGATACGTGACTACAAAGCACTGACCAATAAAGCGACTGAACAACAAATCAAAGTTGCAGTAATCGCTGACCCCATGGCTTTGGTGTTGCTCGAATCACCCGGATCCTGGGGTGCCGATGTGGTGGTGGGCAGCATGCAACGATTTGGTGTGCCTATGGGCTATGGGGGTCCACATGCCGCCTATTTTGCAACCCGCGATGCATTCAAGCGCAATCTTCCTGGTCGGTTGATTGGGGTTTCGCGCGACGCTCAGGGCCGTGTTGCGCTCAGAATGGCCCTGCAAACACGCGAACAACACATACGTCGTGAGAAAGCAACATCTAATATTTGTACCGCTCAGGTACTCTTGGCCATTATGTCTTCGATGTATGCCGTATATCACGGACCGGAGGGACTCAAAGAAATCGCCTTACGCATCCACCGCCGCGCCGCCGTACTCGATGCAGCACTCAAATTGATGGGTTTCGAACAGGTTAATGTCCAGTACTTCGATACCCTGCAGGTGGAACTTCCCGAAGAGGAATTGCAGAAACTCAAAAACATAGCCGAGGGCAAGCGAATCAACCTCAACTTTCTGGTCCCCGGTCAAGTAGGGGTTTCGGTTGATGAAACCACAAGCCTCGCACAACTGACTCAGGTAGTATTGGTATTTGCGGCCATCACCAATGGAAAGCAGGTCGAATTAGTGGCCCTCGACAAAGAAGCATCCGTTCAAATCCATCCAGAATTTTTAAGGACAGATGAGATTTTGCAGCATCCCGTGTTCCATTCATACCGAAGCGAACACCAAATGCTGCGGTATATTAAGCGACTGGAATCGCGCGACCTTTCACTGTGTCACAGCATGATCCCCCTCGGCTCATGCACCATGAAGCTGAACGCCACCACCGAGATGGTCGCCGTAACCTGGCCAGAATTCGCAAACCTGCATCCCTTCGCGCCTGTCGAACAAGCCAAGGGCTACAAAAGCATGTTCGATATGCTGACCGAGGACTTGCGCCAGGTCACCGGTTTCCCCGGCATCAGCCTGCAACCCAACTCGGGTGCTCAGGGAGAGTATGCTGGACTCATGGTAATCCGCGCCTACCACATCAGCCGGGGTGATGGCCACAGAAACATTGCATTGATTCCCTCATCGGCCCACGGCACCAACCCAGCTTCGGCAGTGATGGCGGGCATGCAGGTGGTGGTGGTGGCTTGCGATGAACGTGGCAACATTTCCTTGGATGATTTGAAGGTGCAAGCCGCAAGGCATTCCGATCGTTTGGCCGCTTTGATGGTGACGTACCCCTCTACTCACGGGGTGTTCGAAACCACCATTCGTGAAATTTGTAGCGTCATCCACGAGCATGGCGGACAGGTCTACATGGATGGGGCCAATATGAATGCACAGGTAGGTCTCACCAGTCCCGCCCTCATCGGCGCTGATGTTTGTCACCTTAACCTTCATAAAACGTTTTGTATCCCCCACGGTGGTGGGGGACCCGGTATGGGCCCCATCGGGGTGGCGGCCCACCTTGCACCCTTTTTGCCTGGTCACCCCGTGGTGGAAGTGAATCCATCGAAATCAGCGATTACGCCAGTTTCGGGTGCTCCATGGGGCAGTGCCGGCATACTCCCGATTCCCTATGCCTATGCCCGAATGATGGGTGGGGTGGGGCTGACGGAGGCCACCCGATTGGCGATTGTGAACGCAAACTATATCATGGCCCGGCTCAAAGGTTCTTTTGCTGTCTTGTATACGGGTCCTGGTGGCCACTGCGCCCACGAAATGATCATCGACTTGCGGCCATTCAAAGCATCGGCAGGCATTGAGGTGGAAGATGTGGCCAAACGCCTGATGGATTATGGTTTTCATGCGCCTACGGTTTCGTTTCCTGTGGCTGGTACAATCATGATAGAGCCTACAGAGTCGGAAGACAAACCCGAGTTGGATCGTTTTTGTGACGCTATGTTGCACATCCGCGAGGAGATTCGTGAAGTTGAAATGGGCATCTATGACCGGGAGATGAATGTCCTGAAGCAGGCGCCCCACACCGCTTTTGAGTTGGTGGGCGACTGGACGCGGCCCTACCCACGCGAGAAGGCGGTGTTCCCCTTGCCTTGGGTGCGGGAGTCAAAATTTTGGCCAACGGTGGGACGGGTCAACAACACCCATGGCGACCGAAATCTATTCTGTGTTTGCCCACCCATAGATTCTTATGAAGTGGTGCGTGATTGATGTTTTGGAAATTTGACTATTATTGGCTCGGGAAATTGTTCCCCTGATTGATTGTCAAAATATTTTTAAAATAATATAATTGTTGAAGCTATGAAAATAACAAAACTCATTCTCATCCTGCTGCTTGTTGGCCTTTTTTCGCCCGCTGTTGCTCAACGGTTGCGTACTTATGATGGCCGGCACGAGAAGAAGCAGATCAATCGATCCGTGGTTGATGTTTTGTATGATCCAAGCCAGCTGAATAACCCAACGGCGCGACTCAACCCGCTGTGGAGTTTTGACTTTAGCAATACCCTGGGCATGAGTGTGGTGCGTGGTCCCGGAGCCGCAGCAAGCAGTTCCTGGAAGGTTGTTTCTGCCATGGAACCCAACTTAGTGTCGCAAAATTTCCCACCCATCGCATCGGCCTCGGGCGCGCCATTTGCCTTAATTAACTCGGATTCCTTCAATAACGGCACGC
This sequence comes from uncultured Bacteroidota bacterium, assembly GCA_903908015.1. Lineage (GTDB taxonomy): Bacteria > Bacteroidota > Bacteroidia > UBA7662 > UBA7662 > F1-60-MAGs140. The sequence goes on along the minus strand of CAIVQI010000325.1, from coordinate 926 downwards.
AAGACGATTACCTCATCATCAAGGCAGGCATCAGTCTGTCCAACCAACCCGCTGTGATGCTCAGCATACAACAGTTTTTCCGCCGTTTTCAGGAAGACCACATCATTGAAATCAGTACCGATTCATCAACTTGGACGGAACTCTACAATTCAGCGAATGTGGTACCAGTGAATACGACCATCAACAATCCCTCAACACTGAGGTTCAATATTTCATCGATCGCCGGAAATCAGCCGAATTTGTGGATTCGATTCCATTATGTGGGTGCTTGGGATTGGTTCTGGTGTATCGACGATATTCAGTTGAGTGTGCCTCCCAGCAATGACCTATCTCTTGAGAATTATTCCATCAACCCAGTCAATTTCTTGACCTTCACGGGGCAATTGATGAAAGGACAACAGGGCGACCAATGGCAGGTAGAGGGGGCGATTCAAAATTTTGGTTCCAATCCACAATCGAGCATCCGCATGCGCAGCCGGGTAGGACGTGGTTCAGGGAATCCACTGTGGCGCGACAGTACGGCCGCGCTCAGCTTGGCTTCGGGCAGTCGCGATACAGTGGTTTCGGTCACCAATTTCCCGCAGGCATTGTTGGTGGATACGGGTTTGTATGCCCTCAATATTGAGTTAAGCATGGACAGTTTAGATGACAATCCGGCGGATAATAGTGTAAACATCCCTTTTGCCGTGCGCGACACCATCATTTCGGTGGTTTCTCCTGTGGTTTCTTCCTCCGGCAGCTTAGGCACAGCCTCATTTACAGGCGATGAAGATGGACTCATTTGCGCATCCTTGTTTGAATTGTCGGCCTCTGATACCTTATCGGCCATACAGATCCGTTTGGGAACCTCTGTCGCCGGCTCCCAAATCATTGTGAGTGTGCGCGACACCAACGGACTGGCCAATGCCGAATATGCCCAACAAACC
>CAIVQI010000324.1 GCA_903908015.1 uncultured Bacteroidota bacterium | reverse complement strand
TTAGGGCTTGGAAACAAGCTTAAGCGATAATATCGTTGCATATACAACCATATAGCGTAGTGGCCGTGAAGTTCAGGCGCGATGGCTATGCCGCGGCAATCGCCCTTGTCTTCTGCGTTTTTGAGTGTGTTTACTACATATTGGATGTCGGATTGCAACGCAAAATCCCGAACAGGAACTTCTCTATACGTCCATGCATAACCCAGGCATCCCAAAACGCATACTATAACCGCTGCATTCAGCATGATGAATGGCCTCTGCTGGCCCAGGCTCCATGTATAAAATGGCAACTGCCGCAGAACAGGTAGCGCTGCACAAGTTAGGGTTAAAGTCCACCAAGGATATGATGGAATCAGGTAATGGGGGTGCAATTTTGGGGAAAGAAAGAGAGGAAGGGATGCACTGAGGGCCACCAGCAAAAAAAACAACGCATACTTTTTTAGTTGTGGATCATGCGTGCCTCCATCCGATTTTAAACCTCCGCGCTGTTTCAACCATCGATACACCCCATAACAAAGAAAAAGCAGTGCGAGGGGCACGAGCATTTCCTGAACAAACGTCAAAGCCATATCGATGCGCGTACGCTCGGATCCTACTTCATAGGAAGGCCTTTCGCCTGAAAATACGGCGTGTACTTGTTTTTGCCAATACCCCTGCATGGCAACACGAAGTGGCTTCCATGACCAGCCGATCCAAGTAAAAACCACCAAAACGACGGAGGACCAGGCAGTTACCCGCAGCATTTGGCTGTTCGGGCGCAAGCGAGCCACCGCAAGGAGACATGGTGCCGCCATTGGAAATAAGGCCGGGGGGCCTTTGGTGATAAAAGCTAAGCCAGTCAACAAGCCCAAACCGACCCCTGCACGTAGGCTGTTTGAGCCCATGGCCGACCACACCGCAAGGAAGCTGAATAAAGTAAGTGGATTCTCGAGCATCAATTGTCCGAGCCCCCATAGAGGACCTGGCACAAGGCACCAGAGCAGCACCCACCAGCCCCAGCCATATTGGTTCATCTGACCAGGAACAATCCTTTTCCAGAAGTAATAAAACGCCGTCCAAGTGCCCGCAGCAATGAGCAGAGAAAAGCTCTTTTCGGTCCACGCATGGTCGCCCATCAATCGAAACCACCATGACCCCATCCAAAACATCAGCGGTGGATGCTCGGCAAACACGCTGTGAAAGGTGTCGCTAAAGCTTAAATGGGTGGCAAACCACACTTCCTGGCTGAGGTTTCGGCAAACAGAAGCATACAATAAGCCATCAATAAAACCACCCCGACCCATTACAGGCGGGATTAGTGTGAGGCAGCATACCAAAAAGGCAAGCAGTGCTGATGGGGATATGGTTTTGGGATTCATGCCGATAGGTGTCACACGCATTGACCGGGATGTGACCACGAAAATACCCACAATTCAGTCCAAATGCCTACGATACAGTCAGATTTTAGCTATTTTTGTAGTACGTCCCTTTATTGATTATGGCACTTCCCGCACTATTTTGTAGGCATACGTCTTTTGTTTTTTTACACAAGCGGCATGGAATATGCTTATTGATTGTCATTTTTTTTATTTTTCAATTGCCCCTTACTTCAGCCCAAAATAGCATTCAGGGTACGTTGCGCTACGATAATGTCCAGCAAACTCCTTTGGCCGGAATACCCGTGCGGCTGCTGAATGTAGCGGGCATTCCTGTGGCGTTCGACACCACCAACGCTCAGGGCCAATTTCTGCTGCAAGGCTACCCTACATCAACCTACACTTTTGTTGCACAAGTCGATTACCCCTGGGGTGGCGTGAACAGTACGGATGCCCTGAACGCACAGCGATCATTTTCCAGCCTACAGACCTTTAGTGCCTTTCGAAATCGGGTGGCCGATGTAAACGGAAATGGTGTGCTGAATTCAACCGATGCCATTCAAATCAGCAGACGTGTGGGCTTGATCACCAATTCGTTTGCCATAGGCAATTTTCTTTGGGACCCCACGGTTGTGGTGGCTCAGGGTGGCCCCATTCAGCGGGATTTTTTGGTTTTGTGCGGCGGTGACATCAACGGTAGTTATCAGATTTCGGCCACTGCACCTCAGTTATCCATCGACTCCGTCGCAGCGGTTGGATACCACACATTGGCCAGGGTTCGCTTCGATCAGCCAGGAAGTGGCCTATTTGCGCGCGGTCTCTGCTGGAGTGCTTCACCCCAACCTGATGTGAACGACAGTGTACTGTTTACGGGCCGCGGAAGTTTCGGTTTTACGGCCTTTCCACCCGAGCTGCTCCCAGGCAGGAATTGGTATGCCAGGGCATTTGCACAAAATGCTGTTGGATTGTATTATTCTCCGCAAGTAGTCATCAGTCCGACACCGGTTGTGCCAGAGGTGCGCACCGACTCAGTCATTTTCCTTGCGCCGGGCCAAGTCAGGGCCTTCGGAAGAGTGATTAGGGACGGTGGTCAACCGTTAACGGATCGTGGATTTTGTTATGACACCTCGGCCACGCCTTTGGTCACCCACGGAATGGTTCATGCGGGCAGCTCAAGTCAGGGTTCTGCATTCGAATCGACCATCAGTGGGCTGCAAGGCGGCCAAATCTACTTCGTGCGCTCTTTCGGAACAAATAGCATCGGCACTGGCTATGGAATGGCACTGAGTTACAGTGCCCCTCCAACAGCGCCTGAAGTGATCACTGGAACAGTGAGCGCACTGCTTCCATTTTCGGCACAACTGGGTGGTGAAATCCCATTCGATGGGGGTAGCCCCATCACGGCACGTGGCATCTGTTGGACTTTAGGCAGGCCACCAACAATTTCAGACGATACGTCCCAGAACGGAACAGGAATTGGTGCATTTGTCGGAAGATTGTCGCGACTTTTACCCTCTAATTCTTATCAAACCAGAGCTTATGCCGTTAATGCCGTGGGGGTTGCATATGGCGCCGTGGTGGTTGTAAATACTCCGCCAGCACCCTACGCCTGTGGAACCCCCATCATTGACCAATCGGGTTTTAGCTATCCCACCATTCAGGTCGGCGGTCAGTGCTGGACAGCCGTGAATCTTAGGGCCACCTCCTACCGCAATGGCGACCCCCTGTTGGGTTCGCTCGATTCAACCGCATGGTCGAACACCCCCTTCGGTGCTTGGACAGTAAACGCGTCTGAACCCCTATTTGATGCGAATTACGGCAAGCTCTATAATGCGCACGCAGCCGCTGATGCGCGTGGCTTGTGTCCATTGGGTTGGCGGGTACCATCGGACTCCGATTGGCAGTCGCTCACACAATTTTTAGGTCAGAGTGGCTACGGAAACCTCGCTTCAGATTTCAATGGGGTTGGATTTGCCCTCAAATCATGTCGCCAATTAAACGGTGGGGGTCAATCTGGCTGCGGCACATCAGCGCATCCACGATGGAATAGCCACAACGTTCATTTTGGGAGCGATGCTTTCGGCTTTTCAGCCTTGCCAGCGGGCAGTTTATCCAGTTCTGGGGTTAGCTTCACTGCGCCGGGGGGAACTGGCTCTTGGTGGAGTTCATCGACTTCTGGAAGCAGCGCTTGGTATGTGCAGCTGAATTCTTCTGGCGGGAATTTATCGCGCACAACGGGTAGCAAACAAAACGGCAGGTCCATACGCTGCGTGCGCATACCCGACACAAGTGGCTCCATCTATATGCCGCCTGCTGTGATGACTTTGGCGCCTT
>CAIVQI010000323.1 GCA_903908015.1 uncultured Bacteroidota bacterium | reverse complement strand
GGCCGTTGAAGTGCCCAAGTCCTTAAAGTCGGAAGGAACAATAATTTGACCTGGCTTCGACCGCTTAATTTTATTCTCAATTTGACTGCTTATTGACTCAATCATGTCACAAATATACGAATTATTGAGACGAATGATAATTTTTATAACAATTGTTCTTATTTCAGTTAAGCTGAAATTGTATCAGCACCTTATTAGTTAGTCGACCCTCAAAAAGGGTCAGTTTTATTTTTTTACCCCAATATTCCGCCATACGCTAATTGTTTCCGAAAGGGAATGTGCATTTTCGTTCGCTCATAGTGCCACAGTGCCTGAATGAACTTCCAGGCGAGCTCCGGTATGACGTTGCATATTCGGCTCAAAGACGCAACAAAAGACGCAACAAAAGGCGCGACAAAAGAAGCGACAAAAGAAGCGACAAAAGAAGCGACAAAAGGCGCGACAAAATGCCGCCGCTGCCAGCATCATGTTGATCCCATCGCCCTTTATTCCTTTGCTGTACAACGGGGTAAATTCTTTTTCAAAAAGCCTTCAATTTATTTTATTCGCGAATACATAAAGGGGGTTATTTTGATTCAAAGTGAATTCAAAATCAGAAAATAACCCGGGGCCTTTGTGGGGTGTTTGCCTGGAAATCATAGTTCAATATTTGCAGGTGTTTCAGAATGAAAATAAGAAATCTTGCAGATTTATACAAGCAAAATTAGAAGTATGGTTCTTGATTTACTAGAAAAATCATTATGAAAAATCCTAAAAGTACGTCCTGACAGCGAACTCAAACTGATCAATAAAGATGGATTTGAACGCCGATATGTTGTTCTGTTCATAGAACAGCAACATGGCCTTTTTGTATTCAACTGAATCTATGGTTCTGAATGAGATCGGACAGTGGTTGTACTGAATCAGACATGCATTACACACGAGGCGGGAAGTTCTTTTATTTCCATCGTCAAAAGCTTGAATGTACGACAACAGCAACAGCAACAGCAATGCCTTTTCGAATACACTTTGCTTTGCGTTTACCAAGGCACACATTTCCTGCAAGGCTTCACGTATCTGATATTCGTTGTCTAGAGGTTTGTAGTTGGTCCCCAATATACCTACCCTGTGATTACGGATATTTCTTTCAACCTTCAGGTCTTTCACCAAAATGCTGTGGATGTCTTCAATGCGATTAACCTGAATAGGATCCAGATAGCCCGGATGTTCCAGAATAAAGTCCAGGGCATCTTTATGGTTGAGCAGCATGATGGCTTCCTCCTGTGTTTTTCCTTCTGCAGTCTTTTTTTCTCTAAGTAATCGCTCGGTTTCAAGAAGGGAATAGGTGTTTCCCTCTATCTGTGAAGATTTCCAGCTCAAGTCAATCGCCAGCCGCTCCAGCTCTTTTTGGTATTGCGCATCAGATAATGTTTTGATGTTTTCAAGATAGCGCTTCTGGAGTTTTTCAAGTTTTTCCAATTCATCCCCGCTAAACAATTCCACCTTCGGCAAGATCCTCGACATCAGATCGAAGTTGAATGATTCAATCATCTTTCGATCATCCATCTCGTTTTCAAAGTACTCATTGAGATCAATAGGCTTTGAAACATCGTAGGCCGGACTAATACGGTATTTTGTGCCTTTACCCTGCCCTTCAATCTCAATATAATTCGATTCATTCAGCTTTTTGAGCATGCGCTTTACAGTGGCATATCCAATATTAAGCTTCGTTCCTTCATGGATTTCCTTAGAGGAACGCCGTGGATTTCTGCCCAGAAAGTCTATGATTATTTGATCTATTCCGTTCATTTGTGGATCAATTTACACGGAAATGTGGCTCAAATCGGCCTCACTATGAGCCCAAATATACGGAATGATGAGCTACAATTATATATTCTTTGTCTCCATTAGTTTTTACGAGTTTTGGCAGAATATATTCTATGTATATCTTGCCAAAACCATATATTTTCATAAGTTTTGGCAGAATATATTCTATGTATATCTTGCCAAAACCATATATTTTCGTTAGTTTTGGCAGGATATAGCATCCGAAATAGCAAACAACCACTTCACATGGAACGAATCATCGGCAGAATCCCCGAACTCAAGCAACTGCAGCAACTGCTGGAATCACCTGATGCGGAGCTACTGGCCATTTATGGTCGGCGTCGTGTGGGCAAGACCTTTTTGGTTCGCAATGCCTACGAAAAGCAAATGGTATTTGAGTTTTCAGGCGCGCACAATGCCACTTTGCGAACCCAATTGGCCGTTTTTGGCCAAGCCATGACAACAGCAACGGGGTTCGCTATTGCTGCTCCTACCAACTGGATGCAGGCATTCGACCAACTGCGCATTTTCCTGGAGCCTAAACTCAAGAAGCAGAAAAAGGTGGTATTCATCGATGAATTCCCGTGGCTCCATACCCCAAAGTCGGGATTTCGGGAGGCCTTTGATCATTTCTGGAATCAATGGGCATCCCAACAACGCAATTTGGTGGTGGTCATCTGCGGATCTGCTGCCGCTTGGATGATTACGAACATCATCAACAATAGGGGCGGCCTTCACAACCGAGTTACCCGAAAAATGCGGCTGTTGCCCTTCACACTGGGCGAGGCCGAAGACTTTTTAAGAAGCCGAAATATAGTGCTCGACCGTTACCAGATCATTCAATTGTACATGGCGATGGGGGGCGTACCCCAATACCTGAAAATGGTCGACCAAGGAGAAAGTGCTACCGCAGCCATTGAACGCATTTGCTTCACCAAGGATGGATTTTTGCATGACGAATTCAAAAATCTTTTCCATTCCTTGTTCCACGGCGCAAGCAAGCATCTGACCGTAATTAAGGCATTGGCCCAAAAAGGCGGGGGATTAACCCGAAACGAACTCATCCATGCGTGCAAGCTTCAAACCGGTGGCGGCACCACTCAAATTCTGGAGGAACTCCGAGAGTCAGGATTTATTGGAGCCTACATTCCATTTGGTAAGACCTCCAAGGACGCCGTGTTTAAGCTCATTGACGAATTCTCGCTTTTTCATACCCAATTCATGGCCGACAACAAATTGCACGGCCGCGGAAGCTGGACCGTATTTTCATCGAAACCAATATGGGCCATTTGGTGCGGAATTGCTTTTGAGCATCTTTGCCTCAAGCACATTGACCCAATAAAATATGCACTAGGGATTCATGGCGTTCATTCGGAACACTATGTTTGGCGCCACAAGCCAAAAGAAGGCGAGCGCGGCGCTCAAATTGACCTGCTCATTGATCGGAATGATCAATGCATCAACATCTGTGAGCTGAAATTCACCACCACCGCTTTTGAGCTAAGCAAGAAGTATGCGCTTGAGCTTCAAAACAAACTCGACGTTTTTCAGCTTCAGACCAAAACGCGCAAAGCCCTGTTTCTAACCATGGTAACCACCTATGGACTACAAAATCGCAAAAGCTACCCTGGCCTCATCCAAAGTGAGGTTACCGTGGATGCATTGTTTTAATAATGAATTTCCTCAGGCCAACTGATAAAGGCCAAGATCTCCTTAATCTCTTAATATAAAAATCCAAACAACCAAAGAGGAATCTTATTCTGATATCCATATTCAATATCGTCAGAAACTATATAGCTGTTTGACATCCCATCTATTTGTTTGCTCGACTTACCCCTTCCTCCTATTTCAAACGTGTACGAACCATCTACTTTAAAATCAGCAGGTTCCGCATACTCCACTAAATGACGATAAGCGACTTGATTGACAAAAAATGTTTCTCGTAGACTACCCATTTCAAAGCGGGCACCTGATAGCGCTAGCTGAACATTGGTATTATCAAGCAGAATCTGATCTGGTTTTTGAAGCTGCGTGATGCCTTGAGCATTTTTATACAATTTTTTAATGATTTGTGCCTCTTGTAAAAAGTGCAAATAAGTAACTAAAGTATTTCTATTGATTCCTATCCGCTCACTTAATTTACTGATATTGGGAATAAATGGTACCGATTGTGCCATGATGTGCAAAAGTTGCTTGAGCTTGGAGATATAGGCTATATCAACTTTGCGAAGCAGCGGCAATTCAATTTCTAAAATTAAATTGACCACCTCTTCTATTCGTTGATAGTAGATCTTAGGAACTTCTTGAAAAAAGGGGTAATATCCGTTCTTTAGATAGGCTTCAAAAAATTGTAAGGGTTTTATTCGTACATTGATGTCGCGCGCTATTTCCAAATGATTTGATAGAATATCTTCCAATGAATACATGTCAAAAACTTCTTTTTGCGTCAAAATCAAATACTCTCTGTACGACAAACCTTGAAGATGATACACAATAGCTCTTCTACTTAAGTCTGCTCTTGCATTTAAGATTTCTAAAAGTGACGATCCTGTAAATACTATTTTCAGCTCCGGATAATCATCATACAGATTTTTGATTTCTTGAGCCCAGTTGGTGTATTTATGTACTTCATCCAAAAATAAAAACTTACCTCCTTTTTTTACAAATTCCTCTGCCAAGTCAACAAGTTTGTGCTCAGTGAACCAAATATCATCCAAACTTATATAAAGGGTCTCCTCATTTAAGGGCAAATTTCTCTTCATGTATTGCAACAATAAGGTTGTTTTTCCTACACCTCTGGCCCCTTTGATCCCTATCAATCGAGCCTCCCATGCTATTTCATCCATCAAAGCTCTACTGTAAATATGGGTAGTATGTTGAATCTTTTTCTGAAATTTCTCAAAAAATATAGTCATAATTGCTGTTTAGAAAAAGCAAATATAGCAGAATTATGCTTATTAAAAGCAGCATATTAATCATTTTCACTTAATATAAATACATTCGTATATTTTTATTTTTACACATAGGGCGCAACGAAGGATTCGTTATGGAGTTTTCCGGGAAGGCTTCACCTGCATCATCATCCAGGACGCCAAGCCGTGCGATTCGGGCCGGTTCACCAAATCCAAGGCTTCGGCTGAATTCCCCGAATCCCTCTAGTCCTTGCCATTCAAATAGAACGGCACCACCTCCACGCTTTGGTCCATCACCGACAAATCGGCACCGGACGATTATTCATGGGGTTGGATTTTTTGAATCAATTGTTTGAAATATGCAGGCGACCAGATTTCCAACTTAGTTGGATTTTTGACAAAGCGTACCACATCTTCGATCACCCGGACCATGGTTAACGAATCGGCTTTGGCCAACAAAAGATTGCGAATCACATCCATGCTCATGCCTGAATTTTCCCAGTCACCGCTCTTTTGAGAACGTAGGCGGACTTGTTCGGCGGATAAGTGCACATTTCTTTGAACAAACCACTCCAGATCGTACCAATCCCGGCCTTTGACCCTTTGACCCCAGTCCCTGAAGAGCAAGGCGTGAACCTTGCCTGCAAACAAATGGGGTTTGGTAAGGCAGCGTATATAAAGCGAATAGGGTCGTAACAACAGCATTTGCTCGGTTAACAAATCCGTTGGTGGCTCCTTATCCACTTCAATCTTGATCTTGATGCTTGGCAAAGGACCGGTTAAGGAATGTTGAATGTTTCTTTGAAGCAAAATTTCCCCGAGCAGGGTATCGCTTTTGAGAAAAGCAGAATCCACTTTGGACTTTTTGGACTTGGCCTTGATTTGAACAGCGACTGGTAATCCCAGGCTATCAAACTCGCGCTGCACCGAATCCAGGTATGGCGTAAGGTCAAAATCCGACTGCTCCGTCATCAAGGTAAAATCCAGGTCTTCGGAAAAGCGATCCAATCCATGAAAAATTCTCAAAGCCGTTCCCCCGTAAAAGGCCGCTTTTTCAAAAAATTTTCCTCGATGCAATCCCGCAAGGGCAACCGATTGCATCACTTCACGGAGGACTTGTTCTGTTTCCGATCGATTGGAGGGCTGGTACGAATCCAGCCATTCTTGTATCATAAACGTTGCAGGGCTGACACCAGAAATTGAAGGCTGCTTGCTTTGGGGGCCCAAGGAATCCAGCTTTGGATTCGGTGGATGTTCAAGGTCTGCAAATACGATTCGTCGATGCGCAAGTCTTCGATAAGGTAAGCCAAGGTTCCCTGTACGGAACGAAGTCGGAGACCGGGACGGGTCACCACCAAATCGCAAAGCGCCTTGTCGGGAGTAGCCACCATGGCATTCCGTTGTTCTAGGAGTTCCACCGTCGTTGTTCCAAGCGAGGCATAGGGGCTTGGAAGGTGATGGTAACTGAAACGTCCCAAGGGGGTATGGAAGGTATGGGGTTTGCCTGCCGTCATCGATACGGTCTCTACCACTTGCTCCGGAATAAAGCCCCAAAAGGAGAGCGCCGATTCCATCGAAACATAGGATGGCCCATACAGATGATTGGCCACCAAAAAGGGTTCCGGCTTGTGATGGTTCAGTTTAGGCCCCACTGCGTACAAGCCTCGGCGCAGCTGCACCAAATACCCTTGACGAACCCATTCCCCCACCTTGTCAAGCGGCCTTCGATAATCCTTCAACATGTCCTTTAGGAAGCCGCTGTCCAAAGGCATGCTGGTGTATTGATTCAAAAGCAACAAGGCATTCATTTGTCAAAAATACGACATTAATTCGGATTTTCTCCGAATTAATAGGATTTATGCGACAAAATTGGGGCCGAAAGCTTGAAATGCGCATTTAAAGATGTATAACTTTATATATGTATATTATTGTTTATATATTACATTCGTATATATTTATTTTTACATACTGGGCGGAATGAGGTCGAATTTTTAAATTTATCCGGGAAGAGCGAGCCGATTCAAATTTCCCTTTTGTGGTAACCAAAAGTGCGCGTATTGGAAATTTTGGAACTCCGCTTGCTTTTAAAAAATAAGCGAGACGATAAGAATTGTGATCGATCCGCGCTTATCGTGCGCTGAAGGTGGCGCGGATGTGGTGCACTACACGCTCGAGGTCGGCCGTGCTGAGGTTGGACCCCGATGGCAAACATAAGCCCTGTTCGAAGAGGTGCTCGCTGCTGCCGTCGCCATAAAAAGGCGCGCTTTCAAAAATGGGTTGCAGGTGCATGGGCTTCCACAAGGGGCGCGACTCAATGTTGTCTTGTTCGAGCCTCAGCCGGATGTGTTCGCGGGTGACGCCCCCACTCAGCGTCGGATCGACCTGAATGCAGGTGAGCCAGCGGTTCGAGAAAGAACCCGCGGGTTCGGGGAGGAAGGTTACACCCGGAAGGTCAGCGAGGGCGTTCTCGTAATAACTGTGGTTGGCGCGTCGCTGCTGCACCCGCTCGGGCAACACCAGCATTTGGCCGCGACCAATGCCAGCGCATACGTTGCTCATCCGGTAGTTGTAGCCAATCTGCGAATGCTGGTAGTGGGGCGCCTGATCGCGCGCTTGGGTGGACAAAAAACGGGCTTTGCGCACCCATTCTTCGTTGTTGGAAACCAATGCCCCGCCTCCGGACGTGGTGATGATCTTGTTGCCGTTGAAACTGAGGATGGCGATTTCGCCGAAACTGCCGCAAGCCTTGCCCTCGTAGGTTGAGCCCAGGGCTTCGGCGGCGTCTTCCACCACGGGTACGCCGTATTGCTGCGCCAGCGCCAAGATCTCGTGCATGCGGGCGGGCATCCCGTAGAGGTGCACCGGAATAATCGCCTTAACCGATTTGCCCTGCTGCTTGAGTTCCTCGAGCGCCTGTTCCAGGGCGGCAGGACACATATTCCAACTCTGCTTTTCGGAATCGATAAAGACCGGTGTGGCCCCCAGGTAAGCAATCGGATTGGCGGATCCCGAGAAGGTGAAACTCTGGCACAACACATAATCGCCCGGGCCAACGCCCAGCATCACCAGTGCCAAGTGAATGGCGGCGGTGCCCGAACTCAAAGCAGCGGCGTGACCCAGCCCCACAAATTGGGCGAGGTCTTGTTCGAAACCATCCACATGCGGCCCCAGGGGCGCAATCCAATTCGTGTCGAAGGCCTCGCGCACGAATTCTTGTTCCCTAGTGCCCATGTGGGGCGAGGAGAGCCAGATTTTGGGTTTATTCATGATTAAATGTCTATTTTAAAAATTGGGATCGCATTGAGGACCCAAGCGATACGCGAGTTCTTCTTTCAGGATTTCATCCAGCCATGCTAAGTGCTTCCACGAAGGCATTACATCTGACATCAGAAAAGGACGATCTGGATTGTGCATTACTTTAAAATCGCAGGGGGCTGCAATGGGGTGGGCACCGAAAGCAGTGAAAAGAGCTGATTGGCGGCTTAGTTCGGCCTGGCTCATCGGGCCATATTTCAGGTAGGCAGATGTAACTAAGGTTGAACCCGGCAATTGCCGGGCCACGCGGATTCCTTCTGTAAGGCGCACGATCTGGGTGGGTGACAACATCAGCGCCGGTGGCAGAGATGGATCGTAATCAGCACCCGCGCCCAGCACCAACACAAACAGGCTGTCGGTACTTGCAGCCGGATTGACCGAGTCAGACAGTATGGAGGAGGTTGATTCCGTGAATGGTTTGTAAAACCCCTCCAATCGCCCAACCAGAAACCTGGGAAGAGGTGGACATGCATAGATTATCAAATGGCAAAGTCCACAGAAAAACCATCGGATGGCGGATTGGCGGCGATTGAACCAAAAGGGACAAACGATAACCGCGCCAATCAAGGCAATCTGCGATGACGGCTTGATGCATTCGAAGAGAAAGCGAAGCAGTTCGGTGATAGCAGTATTGTTAAGCCGGCTGTATGCCTACCGCTGCTTCCAGGAACGCCCAGGCATTCGGATAGTCAGCTGCCTCCAAGGAAAGAATCCAATCGGAGGGCACATGATCAAGTTCACCGGGAATGCCTAGACGCCATGCCTTCGGTTTTTTACTCTTATGTTCGGCTTTGGCATAATTGCGCTGTCGAATCAAAAGCGCATGCCACATAGTGAGATCTGCTTGGTCCAAACCCGTTCCCAAAAAAACTAGGGGACGGAACATCATCAATTCTAGCCAGTTATTTGGTGAGGCAAAAACCCGCTGTTTAAAAAGATCATAATCCATCTTTTCGTCTTGCTTTATCGTATTCCTGGTCTCATTCATTTCCACCAGTACCTGTCCATATCTCCATGGACCCAATACCAATTGTTCACTATTGGTACGATCGCCATGCGGGTGCCAGAACCGG
>CAIVQI010000322.1 GCA_903908015.1 uncultured Bacteroidota bacterium | reverse complement strand
ATGGGTCGGAGTTGTTGATGGGGAACCACGCTGGATTAGGTGCCACGAACGTTCGTCAGGATATGCCCGGGGGCTGGCCAGGTGATCCGGTTAATGCGTTCAAGCGCGAAGGCCGAACGTCTGAACAGAACGAAATGGTCGATTTTATCCGGCGCCTGGCCTTATGGCGCAAGAAAAATGGCCCATTGATGAAAGAGGGTAAGTTGTTGCAGTTGGTTCCTGAAAACAACCTCTATATTTATTTTCGACAACTGCCTGATCGGGGAATCATGGTGGTTGTCAATGCCGCGCAAAAGCCCGCACAGGTTCCATTGGAACGGATCAAGGCACCACTGCATGGTGTTAAGGCTCTCAAGGAAGTCATCACTGACAGCCGCCAAACCATGGATGAACAGTGGGTAATACCTGAAAAAAGTGCACGTATCTATGAGTACCAAATGGCTCCTCCAGCAAAACACTTTGGACGCCCCTAATTGTTAATAGGTCAACCAAGAGCAATCATGTCTGTCCAACGGTACATCTGTATTCATGGTCACTTCTATCAGCCACCTCGGGAGCATGCCTGGTTGGAGGCGGTAGAGATTCAGGATTCGGCATACCCTTATCACGACTGGAATCAGCGCATCACCGCCGAGTGCTATGGGCCGAACGCCGTAAGCCGGGTACTCAATGAGGACCAGCAGATCGTGGAATTGGTGAACAATTATGCCTGGATGAGCTTCAATTTTGGTCCGACCCTTCTCGTTTGGTTGGAGCGGAATAGGCCGGAAGTCTATGCTTCGATAATTGAAGCAGATCAACAAAGTGTGGCGCGGTGGGGTCGGGGTTCGGCCATGGCGCAGGTCTACAACCACATCATCATGCCGTTGGCCAATCGCCGCGACAAGCAGACCCAGGTGCGCTGGGGCCTCTACGACTTTCAAAAGCGTTTCGGGCGAAGGGCTGAGGGGATGTGGTTGGCGGAAACCGCTGTTGATACAGAAACGCTGGAGGTATTGGCCGAGGAGGGCGTGCAATTTACAGTTTTGGCCAGCCGACAAATGGCTGCATGGAGGCGTTGGGAATCTGATGAATGGGCCGCAGCTGGCGATGATCGTGACGCGCTGAGTTTGCGTCCATACCTTTGCCGATTGCCCTCAGGGCGAAGCATCAAGCTGTTTTTTTACCATGGTGGGCTATCGCAGCGCATTGCCTTCGACGGCCTGCTCCAAGACGGCGAGGCATTCGCCCGGGCACTAAAGGACGAGGCTTTGGGGGGTGGTTCGCCCCAGGAGCCGGTCTTGTTGCATGTGGCGACGGATGGTGAGACCTATGGTCACCACCACCGCAATGGCGACATGGCTTTGGCTTGGTGTCTGCGGAAATTGAACCAGGACGATGAAGTTACACTCATCAATTATGCCACATACCTAGAGCGTCATCCACCCGTCTACGAAGCACAGATAGTGGAAGAATCCAGTTGGAGTTGTGCCCATGGTGTGGCGCGTTGGAAGTCGGATTGTGGCTGCGCTACAGGTGCCCACCCTGGTTGGCACCAGCGGTGGCGGGCGCCCTTGCGCCGCGGATTCGACGATTTGCGCGATCAGCTGATGGATGAATACCAGAAGCAGATGTTGGTATTTTGCGCGGATCCCTGGCGTGTTCGCGATGCATACATTCAGGTCATTCTCGACCGCAGCGAGGAGAGTGTTGAGGCATTCCTCATGGAGCATCTTTATTTTCAGGTGCGGGATGATCGGCGCACCAAGGTCTTGAGGCTACTGGAAATGGCCCGGCACATTCAATTGATGTACACCAGTTGTGCCTGGTTTTTTGATGAGGTTACGGGAATTGAAACCCGCCAAGTGCTTCAGTATGCCTGCCGGGCCTTACAAATAGCCTCTGTGGAGTCGCCCCTGCGTCTGGATGAAGGGTTCTCAGCGGCTTTGGTTGCAGCGGAGTCGAATGATCCAGCCTGGGGGCATGCTGGGGCGCTATACGTACATATGATGGAGACTTCGCGTTTGTCGCTCACCAAAGTGGGGATGCATGAAGTGGCACGGCGTTTATTTACTAAGGATACACAGGAAGGTGTTTTTGCCGATGCCTTCCGATTTGTTTCGGAATGTCATGAACAATTCCAGACGGGCGGTCAACTCCTGGCTATGGGCCGAACCCAGGTTTTTAGTCGACTTACCCATTCCCGTAAGCGTTTTTCATATGCAGTAATCTACCTCGGTCAGCATCACCTCATAGGCAATGCCAGCGACCGAATGACGGAATCCGAATTCATGCAAATGTATGCCGCTGTCCGGCCATCTTTCGAAAACGGCAATTTGGCCGATGTTCTGCAAAAGTTCCAGCACTATTTTGGAGAGGAGAAGTTCTCTTTTTGGCAGTTGTTTCGCGACCAACAGCAGCAGATTTTACGCTTCATCCTGGAGCGCGAACTTGAAGAAGCCGAACGGATGTTGGGTTGGGTAGATGAGCGCAACGAGGCGTTGATGGCAGTTATTCGCCAGGTGAATCTTCCGCTACCCCTCATACTTCGTAAGAATATGGAAGCGGTGGTGAACCACCGACTGAGGCGATTGCTCGAGAGTGAAGAGCCGGATGAGTTGGAGATGCGTCGGCTGGTTCAAAGGGTCAGGCAATGGCATCTGCCTTTGGAATTAGAAGTGCACCGGTATTTGTCCGCCCAGCGACTGCCTGCCCTACTCAATCGCTATGCCCAGGATCCCACCGACCCCACGCAGTTGGTAAAACTACATTTGTTGTTACAACAATTAGATGAGCTGGGAATTGATCCCGACGTATGGGACACCCAAAACATACTCTACCGTTTGGCGCGGGAAGAGTATACCCGACTGAAAAGTGAACCTCAAAACAACACAGGCTCAGGCGTGGATGCACTTTGGTACTTTAGGCTACTGTCCACCCGCCTGAAAATCAGTTTAGAGGAAGTTACCTGATGTGGTTAGGTTGATATACATTTGATTGTCATTGGCCACTCACGAAAGTCATTTGTTGTCTATTTTCCAAGGCTTCACATGATTTTGCAGGCGCATGGCCCGTATTCACGGCAAAATATATGGTGTTTT
>CAIVQI010000321.1 GCA_903908015.1 uncultured Bacteroidota bacterium | reverse complement strand
TGCAGCGGCAATGATCATGACTGTTTGAATTTTACCAGCTGCTTCAGGTTGCCGAGCGATGGCTTCAAGCGCAGATGCACCGATACGACCGATACCAATACCAGCACCCAATACGGCCAGTCCGGCTCCAATTGCAGCAATTCCAGGAAGTGTTGTCATTTTTTAAAAATTTAGTTGAGTGAATTAATTTTAGAGTTAGTGATGAGCGTTCGTTTCTGGTTGTTCCAAAGCCAGACCTATAAATAAGGCAGAAAGAAGCGTAAATACATAGGCCTGCAAGGCGGCAACCAGTAATTCAATACATGAAATAAACAAAACAAACCCTAGCGAAACAGGGGCCATCGCCAGGCTTTTAAATACAAAAATGAGGGAAATGAGACTCAGAATAATGATGTGTCCGGCTGTTATGTTGGCAAACAGACGAATCATCAGCGCAATAGGCTTGGCGACCACCCCAACCATTTCAACAGGAATCATGATGGGATATAACCATAAAGGTACATGCGGCGTGAATACGTGACCCCAGTAGGTTTTGGTGCCACTGAAATTGGTAATCAGTAGGGTGAAAAACGCTAGTGTAGCCGTCACACTGATATTTCCCGTGAAGTTTGCACCGGTAGGAATCAAGCCCAGAAGGTTATTGATCCAAATGAAAAAGAATGCAGTCAGTAGATAGGGCATGTACTTTTTGTACTGAAGCCCAATATTCGGAATAGCAATATCGTCACGAACAAATAAAACCAATGGCTCAACCACTTTGGCTATGCCATGTGGCCGCCCATTTGACGCATCATAAGATTTTGCACCTCTGGTAAAAATGATCAGCAGAAGTACCACAGCCAGCAGCATAGATGCTACGTTCTTGGTAATCGAAAAATCCAACACCGAATGACCATTGGTATCTGTAATATGACCGTGTTCATCCATTTGGTATGAACGACTGCCTCGTTGCACCAATGCATGCCCATGCTCAAAGGCATTGGACATGAAGACGTCCAATTGACCCTCAGAGAGCAAAATAATGGGCAATGGGATAGAAACTGGATGAATTTGTCCGTCAGCACCCTTCTTGTCGAACAAATGCCAGTCGTGGTTATCCAGGACGTGATGAAGGATGGTGCCAATGGCATCAAATTCTTCGGCTTCAATCTGGCCTGCTTCTGGCTCCTTGGGTCTTTCTGAAGCCAAAACGGAACCATAAAGAAACAGGAATGCACAAAAAACAATAGAAATTCTAAAGACAAACACAGAACCCATCAGCTGACTGGATGGCACAAAACTGTTTGTTTTAGGTGCAAAGGGCATTTAAGAGATTTTCGAAATCGGCCGCAAGATAGAAAAAATACCAACGAAAAGCACAACAAGAAAAACGAAAAAAAACAATAAAAAAGGTAATGCATATTCAGGGGTTAGACCTCCCCATTTGAACAGCAACACAATCAGAATGAGAAGGCTGAATAAAAAATGAAAACCAATGAACACCAGCGAGAACAAAACTTTAGTTCGGTTGAAAAAATCCGGCCAGTACTGGCGAATCGGGTATATGGAAAGAAAAATGAAAGCCACCGGCAAGGCCTGGGCCAATAAAAGCGGATAGTATACAGCTCGGTTTATTGGAAAAAGGTATCGGAAGGTGACTTCAATTCCGAAAACAGCGCAGAATAAAACCAATAAAAACGTCAGCCAAAAAATTCTGTCCGGATTCCAAAATCGCTTACCATCTGAAGGAAGCGACGTTGGTTTTACGGGATGCTTGGTATGAGACGCTGCGTGGTCGCTCATAGAATGGATCAAAGACCGCATAACCCATACGACAGCCAAAATAGTGGTGAGCGCTGCACTATAGGGTCGATCGGTGTTCAACCAACGATCGATGGCTGAACCAACCCAGGCTGCTATTAAGAAAACTACAGCCCACTGCAGACTGAGGCTCGAATACTTCGCCCAAACCCGGGCTGATTGACGCGTGTTGCTTTTAGGTTCGTTGGTGGAATCCATTACCCCAAATGCGCGCCCAAATACAGTCTGAAACAGCGATCAGGCCTCACGAACGTTTCGCAATTTTTCAATACCGGCAGGTTGCATGCTGCACGCACCAGAGAATTGTGCGCCCTCCTCGACAATGAGTCGCGAAGTTTTAATGTCGCCGTTGATGCGACAATGTGCCCTGAGGGTCAAAGATTCCGCCGCCTCTACATTGCCCTGTATATGACCACCTACATCGGCGAACTGGCAAATGACATTTCCTGTTACCTTACTTTTCGAGCCCAGTGCAACCCGACCGGTTGAATGTATGTTGCCACGGAGCTCACCATCAATTCTGACGTCGCCTTTTGCATTTAAATCGCCTTGAATTGAGGAACCTTCAACTAAAAGATTTAAATTCTGTCCGGCCTGAACAATATTTTTTATTGGATTTATCATTAGCGTCAATCATTAATGGGTGAGAATATGCTTTTTAAAGCAGGAGAATTTAGTGTGAACGAGAGAATCAGGGGTGAAAGGAAAAGAAAAAACAATGCGGCAAAATAGAAAAAAATCTCAATATTGAAGAAAAGATGCTGGATTGAGGGCGCTGCCGTCCTGCCACAACTGTACCGAAATCGTTTGGGGCTCACCGGCTTGGTTATTGACTTTAGCAGGCCTCCCTGCCAAACCGAGTACGTCCCCAGCCTTGACTGATTCCCCCGAACGCCTCAAAGTTTTGCGCAATTTCTGATAGCTGCTCAAGGCATTGCCGGAATGCTGGACAACCACAACATACTGGTCAGACAGCGAATATCCCTGAAAAATTATCCGTCCGTCGAGCATAGAGTGCACCGGCTGCTCACCAGACACAGCGATTTCGAGTCCCGCGGAGGGATTGGCCGGACTAAACGGCCGGTGTATACGGCCATTCACGGGTTCGAATAGGCTTTGCCCGAAAAATCTAATTTGTCCGCTTACATCCGACAATCGTGCATCATTGAAATCCTGCTCAATCCATTGTCGCAGTAAAGAATCTGCAGTGCTTCTGGCGAAGATGTTGGCAGCTTGAGACATCAGTATCGTATCAGAACGGGATGGTTTACTCGAAGTATCGATAGGTACTTGCCCCGCAACAACTTGTGAAAAGCCCATCCAGCGGGCTTCTGCTCCGGCCATGGATCGTTCCAGTGAGTCGACTGTTTCCAACAATCGTAACATTTTTAGGCGCTGGCCTGTATCGGCATATCCCGGGATGTACTCCCGCAAGGGAGTAAATACTACGAGTGAGGTGATCAGCAGCGTAAACCCGATGATGGCCGTACTGAGAATGGCAAATAGATTGAAACGTGATAAGCTCACCGAAGCCTGCTCCTCAAAAGACCCATCGTCGAGCACCACCAACCGGTAGCGCGTGCTCCACTTTTTTATCCACTGCTTGAGCCTAGGCATAAGTGACAAAAATAGCACCAAATTATCAGCAAATCGACAATGAACAGGGTGGTTACTTTGAAAATATCCCTACATTTGAGGTTTGGATACTTTTATATAACCTAATGAGGACAGCTTTTACCCGATTTTTTGTTTTAATGGCCTTCGTGATCGTTTCGCTTTCAGCGCACGCTCAAAATTGTCCGGCAGGTCAGACCCGCATAACAGTGGCCCTAACGCCTGATAATTATCCCGGTGAGATATCCTGGATGCTGCAAAACCAGATGGGTGATACCTTGATGCAAAGAACTACTGTGGTGGGCGGCCAGGTGAACCTCGATTCTATTTGTGTACCGGCAGGTACATGCGTCTACTTCACAATTTTCGACAGCTATGGCGATGGTATTTGTTGCGCCCACGGGAATGGATCTTATCAATTACTGGTTAATGGGGTGGTGCAGGCCAGCGGCGGACAATTTGGACGCTACGAAACCAAAACCGTGAATTGTGGTAGTAGCCAGTCCTGCCAACAGGCTTTGGTGGTGGATACGGGCAGTTATGTTGCTCCTGTTCGCAACAGTTGGTACAGCTTCAAACCCGACAGCTTGGGCGCTTATAGCATAAGTACATGTGGGGCACCCACAGCTTGGGACACCCGCATCTGGGTGTACAACAACTGCAGCATCCCTCAGTTGGTGATGGACAACACAGGGACGATCCTCTACAACGACACAAACGCCCTTTGCGGCCAAAGGGCCCGAGTACAGGCCTATATGGACACTTCGATCACCTATCTCATTCGTATAGGTGGTGAGTATGCGCCTGGCCCTATCCCGTTCAACATTTCATTTATAGGTGCTATCGCCGGATGTCCAGACTCTAACGCGTGTAATTATAGTCCACTCGCCACCATTTTTGGGCCCTGCTATTACAACAATGACCCGATGTGTCCTCCTGGCCCTGATCTAACCATTGCTCAGGGCGTATTTGAGACATCACTTCAAAGATCTACCGTAAACAGCACCACTTGCAGGGTACAAGAAAAGTGCCTCACCGGTTTTGGCACCAGAACCATCATCCGCTTCACTACTGATATTAGAAATATTGGGCAGAGTGACTTTTTCATTGGGAGTCCATCTACCCACCCCAGTCAGTTTAACACGGTAAACTGCCACAACCACACCCATTATGAGGGCTATGCGGAATACGTCCTTTATCCGGAACCCACCGCCCAAGGCACTCGAATTCCGATCGGCTTCAAGAATGGATTTTGCGTGATGGATTTGGATTGCCCTCCTGGCTTGGCGAAATACGGATGCAGCAATATGGGGATTTCCGCCGGATGTGGCGATATCTACAGCCGCAGCTTGGAATGCCAGTGGATTGACATCACCGATGTGCCTGATGGCGATTATATTTTGGCCATGAAGGTGAATTGGGACCAATCTCCTGATGCGTTGGGGCGTTATGAAACCAATTACGCCAACAATTGGGCACAAGTGTGCATCAATATCTACACCAATGCTCAGGGCAAGCAATTTACCCGCGATACCTCATGCGCCCCTTACCGTGATTGCGCCGGAGTGGCCTACGGGAATGCCTTGAGGGATTGCGAAGGAGTTTGTGGTGGACGGGCGATGATAGGTGATATGAACGCAGACACCATGAGGAATGCGGTTGACTATGGCCTGTACTCCGGTGGTTTGCTTCAGGATACCTTAAATTTTAGTGTTTGTAAGGATGCAACCGGCGATAGCTCGATTGATGTGTGGGATTTGGTTCATCTGGGCAATTGTCTGCAACTCAATGGGAGCAGTGGAAGTTGCAATTTCCCGCAGGGACTTATTAACACTGCGCAAAGTGCTCAGGTGCGGATTGATGTGCTCGACACTGTTCAAAATTTTATTGATATAAGCATGAGAAACAACGATGCGGGACTTGTGGCCATGCAGTTTCAGGTTCATGGCCTCCGGTTTACATCTGCCATGAGTCTGTTGCTTGGTGGCATGCCCGCCCATCAGTTTCAGGTGGGCCCCGATGGGATGGTTTTGTTTACCATGAATAATTTTTCCCAAGAGATCCCCCGCTCTGGATCATGGCGGTCTGCTGTGCGTTTGTTCTTTAGCCGCACGACTGATAGTTTGGTTTATCTGGATGGACCGCGTGTGGCCGTGAATAACGGCCTTGAAAAAAACAGTCTTGAAACTGATTCAACGCGCTTTAGGGTAACGCGCAATACAAGTTCGGTTAAGGATCTATCCCGCAGGCCCTCTTTCATTGCATTTCCCAATCCTTCTAATGGCCTTATTAGGTTGCAGGGACTGCCTGATGCGAAACCTGTATCTATCCAGGTCTTCGACAACTTAGGACGCATGATTCAAGAAATCAATCAAGTTGATTTTAGTCATGGCGCGACCGACCTCGACCTCAGCAGGCTCACCCCTGCCGTTTACCACCTGATGATGAAGGGGAGCAACGGTACCGCTGCACAGCGTGTCTGGATTCGCCAATAAACTTTTGTTCGGTGTATCAACGAAGTAAAAGGGAGGCTTAACGCTGAACCCGTAGAATACCTTGAATTGGGTTCTTGCCTGGCACTTCAATCAAATAAACGTAGCTACCTGCCTCAAGATCTGTGGGTTGATGGTCGTTGGCATAGGTTACCCGATCAAATACGGGCTGTCCCCAACGATTAAAAAGGCGTACACGCGCTTGAGGGTAGGCCTCGATGTGTCGGATGTAGAATACATCATTAACGCCATCACTGTTTGGGGTTACTACGTTATACACCTCGAGCTCTAATTCATCGACCGAAAATTCCAGGTCATTGCTTCGTGCATAGCGACCGTCCTGATCATTGATCGTGTGCACATGCAACCGAAACCTGCCCAGTTCGCGTGGCTTTGAAAAATCCAAAAATGTATCGGTGGTGGTGGCCACCCTTTGGGAATCGGGCCCGACATCGGGGCGGCTCATCCACAATTCATAGCGTGGGCTCGTCCATGCCTCTGAATAGGGAAGCCATGAAAGTCGACCATCGAAGAGTGTGGCATTAGCCAGAAAAGCGCTTGGATCACGCAACAATATGGAACCAACAGAATCACCAGGAGGGCAGTCGGGGTTATAAAGCACCTGTAAAATTACCCTGAAATCGCGGCTCTCCTGTGTTGGATCAGGCTCATCTGTATAGTATAGCGTATCTAACCATTGTGGAATGAACGCGATGTCGCTCCACTGTTGGCCTTCGGGTCGGTCGTTGCGCTGCAACCGATAGCCCCGAAAAAAGTTGGGGTTTATGCCAGGCGGACTTTCCCAAATGAGATTTAGGCCTTGGTTATCGGGTGTGACACTCACATTTCGCATGTTAACAGGCTGGGAGTAGGTGTAGCAATTGACTACCCTAATGGTGAGTGAATCGAAGTCATCGATACGAGAATTACAATCGCCCAGTATGGGGTTACCATCCAAACCATTTCGTACCACCAAATGATGATCACCCGGTTGTACCAGCTGGGTTGCGAGCAACACCAATAAGGAGTCGCTTCTGCCATCGGTACAAAATGACTGCACCCGATAAATTGGAATGGGAACACCGGTTGGGGAATACAAACGCAAATCAGATCCTGTGGAATCGACCGAGGCGCAACGAAACTTACCCCGGGTTCGCACCCACAGGCTGTCAGAATAACATTGCGCCTGAATCAGGGGCAGGCGACGAGTGGTGTCGATCGATTGAAAACCCAGCAGAGAAGTCCCCTCGGTATATATCACGACATCACGTATGGAGTGGCGGTCGGTTGAACCACCCGTACTCGAAGTGAACCCCAGATAGCCCACATAATTTGCTGGTGCGTAAACGCCACTGAGCCAAACTACACTATCAATCATCACGCTCACGAATCCACTATCATAATCGACCTGGACCGCATGGTAGTTGTTGGAACGCATAAAACTCAGGTTACCGTTGGTGTTGTTGACCTTCACGATACCCGCGATGCATTCATTATAGCCCGGACCGCTGTAAATCTGAACCTCCGGATTTGCGCCGCATCCATTATCCCATGTATCAAAGACCACTTTTAGACCATTGCCATTGGTGGGGATGCCAATGCCACCGCCTGAAATAAATCCTGACGGGGGAATATCTAAAAAGCAAAAAGCAATCCCATCGGCGGCTGTTCCTTCCCACATACGGAAATCGAAGCGGGCACTCCACCGCGTACATAGGCTTAAATCGAGTGGCTGGTTGTAAAATACTGCGCCGCTGTTGTTGTTGGTGGGTGGCACCAAAATCATCTCGTTGCTAAAGGTATCTACATCCCCGTTGGTATCCCCTATGCCCGCTGCCCCGATCAGCGACCATCCGGCAGTATTCATCAAGGGTTGGCCCTGAAGGCGGGCATACACAAAGCCTTGTGCATGGCTCATTATGGGCAAAAAGTAGGACAGAACCACCCAACAGAAACCACTAACTACAGGTATTCGGAAATACTTCAGGTCAAGAAAACCAACAATACTAAGCCTTGCTGCATGCGCCATATACTAGTCAATGACTGCAATAATAGGACTAAAGCAACGTGATCGCTCATTTAATTCTGGCTATTGGCGAAAAGTCGAAAAAAACTGCATATTGCACACCAAAAAACCATTCAAACATATTATGCCCGCAGCCATTAACCTACCCCCTACATCGATCAGGAACAGCGACACTTCGCAGCCCGAACAAAATTACGGAAGCGCCCTAACCACCTTGGTGGTTGTTTTCTTTTTTTGGGGATTTATCGCTGCCGGAAATAGTGTGTTCATCCCGTTTTGCAAGCATTTCTTCCAGCTCGACCAATTTCAGTCGCAATTGATTGATTTCGCTTTCTACACTGCATATTATGTAGGGGCTCTTGGATTATTTGGTTTTGGTATGTGGCGTGGATTCGACCCTGTGACGCATTGGGGATATAAAAAAAGCATCGTGTATGGCTTGTTGTTTTCTGCTCTGGGCGCACTGGTCATGATTCTTGCGGTCGAAGCCCAATCATATGCGGCCATGTTGGGCGGTTTGTTTGTGGTAGGGCTCGGATTTTCCCTGCAGCAAACCGCTGCGAATCCGTTTGCTATTTTGCTGGGAGATCCCCGCAAGGGGGCAGACCGGGTGAATCTGGGCGGTGGGGTTAATTCCTTTGGCACGGCTATTGGTCCACTCGTGGTGGCCTTTGCCTTGTTTGGGAGTGCCCATAGCATGACCGACGAGCAAATCCAGAGCCTGCCGCTGGGCAAGGTGGTGACCCTCTATACGGGCGTCGGGGCACTCTTTTTGGCCGCAGCCGCCCTGTTTCACTTTTCCAAAAAAGTACCCTCGGGGGTTTCTCGCGAACCTATTGAACCCGCACCCAAGGCATGGCGGCAACTGCTCATCATGACATTGTTGTTGTTTGTGTGGTTTGGGTTCATCTTTCATTCCTATCGTTCGCCCGGTGCACTGGTCGATGAAAGCCAGGTCGACAAACTTCGAATGGTGCTCCTTTTAGGGGCCTTGGCCACGGTGATCGGACATCTTTTCTATGCCCGTAACCAAAGTCGAACCGCGCCCGAGGGCTGGGGCGCCATACAGTATCCGCACCTTGTGCTGGGTATGCTTGCGATTTTCACTTATGTGGGGGTGGAAGTTTCGATTGTGAGCAACCTTTCGGAACTGTTGAAAGACCCAAAATTTGGCGCGTTGCAGGCCAGTGAGATCGCTCCTTATATATCGATGTACTGGGGGAGCCTCATGATTGGGCGGTGGACCGGCTCGCTGAGTGTTTTTAATTTGAAAGGACATGCGAAGACCCTCGCTACCGTCCTGGTGCCCTGGTTGGCCTTCGGTGTAGTTCTGGGGATTAACCTCATCGCAGGCAAGGACATGCAGCCCCTCTATGCCTACGCGGCGTGTTTGCTGGTACACCTGGGTGCAACATTATACGGTGGCGATCAACCCGCCCGAAATCTCATGGTGTTTGCCCTTTTTGGGGTGTCGGCCATGCTGGTGGGCATGATGAGCACCGGCACCGTGGCCATTTATGCATTTTTGGCGGGTGGACTCGCCTGCAGCATCATGTGGCCGTCTATTTTTACCCTGGCCATCTGGGGATTGGGTCGCTATGCTGCTCAGGGTTCTGCTTTTCTGGTGATGATGATTTTGGGTGGAGGCATACTTCCGCCATTACAAGGTAAGCTGGCCGATCTGGTGGGCATTCATTCCTCTTATTGGATGGCTGTGGCTGCTTTTTCCTACCTGGCTTGGTACGCCTGGCGCGTCCCAGGTCTTTTGAAAGCCCAGAACTTAGATTGATCATGCGGTTCATTTTATGGGCTTTATGGCTCATTTTATGTGTGCCGGCATTGGTTAACGCCCAAAGCAAAACTGCAACGGCCATCCAAACTGGGGTTTCCATTATTCCCCAACCCGAGCAATTGACATGGGATTCGAAGTCGGGTGTGGTATTGCGACTAACACCACAATCACCACTGCTCATCGAGGATTTAGGCGCTGTATCGGATTCACTGTCGGCGGTATGGCAACAAATCTTCCGCGGCATCTGGAAACATCAAAAGTGCGCTACCAAAACTCATTTGCTCAAGCCGGCACACCCTATTCATTTATCAATGAACGGGCAATTGGGTGCAGAGGCCTACCATATGGAGGCGAAAAACGGACGTTTATCGATTGTTGCCGGCGACCCTTCGGGCATGTACTATGCGTTTGTGAGCCTACAGCTTATCCTGGAACAGCACCCGGACGGACAACTTCCGGCGTTCAACATGATAGACCGCCCGCGTTTCAGCTGGCGGGGCATGCACCTCGATGTTTGTCGCCATTTTTTTACAGTTGCCGAGATTAAGCGCTACCTCGACCTCTTGGCACGCTACAAATTGAACCGCTTTCATTGGCACCTTACCGAAGACCAAGGATGGCGGCTGGAAGTTCCAGCCTTACCTAAGCTTACATCAGTGGGGGCTTGGCGCAAAGAAACATTGGTGGGAAGGCCAGTGAACCCCATGCGCTTCGATGGTATTCCTTATGGGGGTTACTATTCGCGGCTTGATATTCAGGAAGTGGTGCGTTATGCGGCAGAACGGAATATTGTGGTGGTGCCCGAAATCGAGATGCCCGGCCATGCGCTGGCGGCGCTCTCGGCCTATCCCGAACTGTCCTGTACTGGAGGTCCGTTTGAACCAGCCACCCATTGGGGCGTATTCGATGATGTGTTTTGTGCGGGCAAGGACACTGTATTTCGGTTCCTGGAAACTGTTTTGACCGAGGTTCTATCGCTTTTTCCGGGAACCTGGGTGCACATCGGGGGTGATGAATGCCCGAAAAAGCGCTGGGAGGCCTGTGTCGATTGCCAAAAGCGAATGCGGGAGGAGGGTTTGGCCGATGCCCACGAGCTTCAGAGTTATTTTATCCGCCGGATTGAACGGTTTTTGGGCGAGAAAGGACGAAAGTTGATTGGGTGGGATGAGATCCTGGAGGGTGGTCTTGCTCCGGATGCTACCGTAATGAGCTGGCGGGGAACCGAGGGAGGCACCGCAGCCGCACGGGCTGGACACGACGCAATCATGTCGCCCGGTCGGCCATGTTATTTCGACCACTACCAGTCGCAGCCCGATTCAACTGAGCCTTTGGCCATTTGCTGCTACAATTCGCTTTCGGCGGTCTACGACTACGAACCCATCCCGCAAGAACTCAGCCTGACAGAATCACGCCATATTTTGGGCGCTCAGGGCAATGTGTGGACCGAATACATGCCCGATTTTGATCAGGTCACCTATATGGCGGTTCCCCGAATGCCTGCCCTTGCAGAGGTCCTGTGGTCGCCCCCCCAGGCACGAAACTACCCTGGCTTTCTGCAGCGACTAAAAGTAGAATCGCGGTGGCTCGACCATAGAGGATATCGCTATGCACGGCATTTTCTAACTAGGCTGTAGTTTACTCATTCATGCTATGTTCATGATGGCGCGCCTGCCAAACACCCGATAAAAAGCCCAAAGCTAATTTTTATGCACGAAATTGAATAACCCATGCCTGATGAAACCGAATCATGACAACCAAAACCGAAGAACGTTTTTAAGAAAAAGTGCCCTGGCTGGGGCGCTAACCATCATGGGCGTGGGTGGATGGCCACGAAATGAGGGCCGTGCCGGTCAGCGTAGGGACATGCCTCAAGGATCAAATTCTCAAGTTTCGGGGGGGCAAGAATTGAATGCGCAAGTATCAGGTGGGCAAGTATCAGGTGGGCAAGATTCAGCACCAGCGGTGGCTTTGTCGACCTGGCGTTTCGGTTTGAAGGCCAACGCCGCGGCTTGGACGGTCCTGAACAAAGGTGGTAAATCGCTTGATGCGGTAGAGGCAGGCGTGCGCGTGGTGGAAGCCGATCCACAGGAGCGCAGCGTGGGATACGGAGGACGCCCCGACCGGGATGGGCATGTAACCCTCGACGCCTGCATCATGGATGAATTGGGCAATGCGGGCAGTGTGGCATTCCTGGAGCAC
>CAIVQI010000320.1 GCA_903908015.1 uncultured Bacteroidota bacterium | reverse complement strand
TCTTTGAGGCGAAAAGCATGCTTGGACGCATCATTTTTTTCACTCTGTTCATTGAAACAGCAGCTGCTTTGGGCTTATACATCTTATGGGATGCACGAGCGCCCTTTTTCCACGACCCAGTTGATAAGGCCTTTCAATCGGTGTTTCACAGCATATCAGCTTTCTGCAATGCCGGCTTTTCACTGATGCCACAAGGACTATATCAAAATTGGCTTAGGGATCGATTATCGATTCATATGTTGTTGGCCGGTACCATTTTTCTAGGAAGTTTAGGGTTCCCCGCACTTAAAGACATATTCGAACTAAACAACATTCGTCAGAGAATACGAACACCCTGGAAACCCTGGAAGCTTTCTACCCGCATCGCTTTTTTTTCTTCGGTTGCACTTGTAATTTTTGGAACGCTTGTATTTTTTCTTACGGAACGTAAGGGTGTTTTGGGAGAATTAAGCGGCCCAGAGCAATGGATTCACGCTATTTTTCAATCCGTTTCGCCCCGTACTGCTGGATTTAACTCGGTCGATATTGGCGCGCTCACGGCACCTGCCGTTATTCTACTCATTTTCCTCATGTTTATCGGTGGTTCATCGGGATCAACTGCTGGCGGCATTAAGACATCAACATTCATGATCATATTATTGGCCATAAGTGCCACCGTCCGAGGAAAAAACAGCCTTGAACTCGGCGGTCGCAGCATTTCATATGATCTTCTCAACAAAGCGTACACCATTTTCGTGTTTTCCGCTTCATTTATCCTTTTATCTGTCTTCTTTTTATCTTGGTTTGAACCAACTGTTCCCGTGTTGGATCTGGTTTTTGAGGAAGTTTCGGCCTTTTGTACGGTGGGATTATCTCGAGGCATTACTGCCAAATTGGGAATTCCAGCCCAGATGGTTCTCATGCTATCCATGTTTATTGGCCGTGTTGGTACCCTCACATTAGCTTTTTCTCTGGCATCCCGGACTGCCTCAACCGCGTATCGTTATCCGCGGTCACATGTTTTGGTGGGTTGAACCATTAACCCATTCTTATGGCCTCAACCGGGTCGAGACGAGACGCGCGAATTGCAGGTAGCAACCCGGCTATGATACCAATAAGTGTTGAAACCCCTAGCGCCAAGACAATATTGTCTAGCGTAAGGTTCAACTCTTCTTCCATGAGCGCGGCGGCCAATCGTGCCATCACTTCTACCAGTATCACGCCCAATAGCCCGCCCAACAGACTGAGAATCATCGATTCCACCAAGAACTGCCACAGGATAAATCCATTCCGGGCACCCATAGCTTTTTGAATGCCAATTTGTCCGATTCGTTCAAACACTGAAACAAACATGATATTAGCGATTCCAAAGCCTCCCACCAGCATGGAGAAACCGCCGATCAACCACCCAATGAGTCGCATACTCGCAAACAGCATATCGAGTTGATTGGCCAGAAACGAAACTTGATTGACTGCAAAATTATCGTCCTGTGTAGGTTTCAACCGACGAAATGCCCTTAAGTGCCCGCGCAGCTCTGCCTTCAATTCAGCCACAGGCACACCTTCAACAGGAGCAGCTAAAATAAGGGGGTTCACCTCATTCAAGCGGTTTCCCTTGACTTGACGTATGAAATTGAGCGGCACCAAAAGCTCCTCATCCAAACTTGTACCGAGTGCATTATTGCCTTCTGCCGCCAAAACGCCCACAACCCTAAACCGTTGACCCATGACTTTCACTGGCTTACCCAGTGCATTTCCATCAGGAAACAATTCATTGGCGGCTCGTGCACCGAGTACGATAGAGCGGCTGCCCCGATCCAACTCACTGTTGTGGAAGTAACGACCGCTTTCCAATTCAAATGACCGAAGGAGGTGGTAGTCTGGTGCAACTGCCCGAACCAATGCGTTGTTCATCCCCAGATCACCGGCTGTGGCGGTGCCCCCATCAAGGTTATAGGTCATGGTGACAGCCCTGGCTGATTTTGTACTGGAGCGCAGCCATTCCATTTCGCGGAATTGCGCAGAGGGACGGTTCATGTATTTCCACCACGGATAATCACCTCCAA
Organism: uncultured Bacteroidota bacterium; assembly: GCA_903908015.1. Lineage (GTDB taxonomy): Bacteria > Bacteroidota > Bacteroidia > UBA7662 > UBA7662 > F1-60-MAGs140. Next base: position 15,485 of record CAIVQI010000320.1, on the reverse strand, counting down.
ACTCCCAAGGCCATTTTTCAACATAAACCACATCATCGCCCAGGTTTGCCAAGCTAGACCGTATTTTCAGGTTCCATGAATCAACAAAAGTGAACACAGATATTACCGCAAAAATACCGATTGTAATGCCCAGAAGGGATAAGAAAGTCCGCAAGCGGTTGCTCCAAAGGGCATGCAGCGCAAAGCGCATGCCTTCCCCAGTCAGGTGCAAAATCAGGCCAATTGAACTGAAAATTCCTTTTGACACTTTGTCGTTTTAATTCATTACAAACCTAATCAAAATGCGCCGGATGACGAATGATTGATTTTACTCTATATTCGCACCCCATAGTGTTTGCTTTTCACATTTTCTGTACTGTTCGCTACCCGTATGAAATTATCTGAGTTTCGGTTCGATTTGCCACCCAGTTTAATCGCTTCACGACCAATGCCCAACCGCGATGAGGCTAGGTTGATGGTTATTCATAGAAGTACTGGGGTTATTGAACACAAGGTATTCAAAGACATTCTGCACTTATTTAATGAAGGAGATGTGCTTGTGCTCAACAACACCCAAGTATTCCCGGCCAGAATGTATGGCAACAAAGAAAGAACGGGTGCACTGATCGAGGTTTTTTTGCTCAGGGAATTGAATGCGGAACTCAGACTTTGGGACGTACTGGTAGATCCGGCCCGGAAAATTAGAGTAGGAAATAAACTGTATTTCGGAGCAGATGAGTCGCTTGTCGCCGAAGTTATCGATAACACCACTTCTCGGGGCCGCACAATTCGATTTTTATTTGACGGCACAAATGAAGAGCTCACCCAAACGCTTAATACGATGGGTGAGACGCCCATTCCGCATTTATTGGGCCGTCAGGCTGACGAAGAGGATCGCTCACGCTTTCAAACTGAATTTGCATCACGTATCGGTGCAGTGGCAGCTCCATCGGCTGGGCTACATTTTAGCAGGGAGTTGATGAAGCGATTGGTATTGAAAGGTGTTGATCTGGCCGAGATCACGCTGCATGTGGGCTTGAGTTCTTTCCGGCATGTTGAGGTGGAGGACTTGACGAAACACAAATCAGAAAGCGAATATTTTGAAATCTCAGACCAAGCTTGTGATTTAGTGAATGGCGCTATTGCCCGTCAGAAAATGGTTTGTGCCGTGGGCACAACCTCCATGCGAGCTCTTGAGTCGGCTGTTTCAGCCAATCAAACGTTGAAACCCTTGAATGGTTGGACGGATAAATTTATTTTCCCTCCTTATCATTTCAATATTGCGCGGTCGATGATCACTAATTTCCATCTCCCCGAATCGATTATGTTGATGATGACCAGTGCATTTGCGGGCACCGATTTTCTCCGGGAGGCCTATGCTGAAGCCATCAAGGAAAAATATCGGTTTTACACCTACGGGGATGCTATGTTGATTCTTTGATCAGTATTTTCCCCAATGGCATTACGCTATTCATGCATATGAATGCCGATTTGATTTGAGATGTGCTGAATGACTCACATCCAATGCCAGTAGAAATATTTATTTAATCCTAACCCTAGGATTCGGTTTTCAGTATTCGTCCTCATTGAAGAAGAAGTCGTCTTTAGTGGGGTAATCGGGCCATATCTCCTCGATGGTTTCATAAGGTTCGCCATCATCTTCAAGTTCTTGGAGATTCTCGATGACCTCAAGCGGTGCTCCCGATCGGATGGCATAATCGATAAGTTCTTCTTTGGTGGCAGGCCATGGGGCATCCTCGAGATGCGAGGCCAATTCTAAGGTCCAATACATGGCTACTATTTTTCTGCAAAGGTAAAATCTATTTTCAAACAAAAAACATGAATTATCACCTTTATACCATCCCTATTTGGACGGGCGCCATACCCGTTCTTCGGCCCCCGCTGCGTGTGTGAGGTAACGAGCAAGGGTAAATAAATAATCCGACAACCGATTCAGGTAGCGCAGTAAGTCGGCTGAGACGGCCTCTTCAGTTGAGAGCGCAACCAACAGGCGTTCTGCACGTCGGCAAACGCAGCGGCATAAATGGGCAGTGGCTGAAGTTGGCGTACCCCCGGGAAGTATAAAATTTGTGAGCCGAGGCAAGGCTGCATCCATGCGATCAATCTCTTGCTCAATTTTCTGCTCGGCGTATTCAGGCCATTTTGGTAGGTTATGCCTAACATCATCTGTTGATGCCAGGTGAGAACCCATTAAAAACAAATCTTGCTGAATGGCAATCACAAAATCGGCACCATCTGATGGTAGTCCTTGTGCCAGCAATTTACCCAACCAGCTGTTGAGTTCATCGACCGTTCCGTAGACTTCTATACGCAAATCCGACTTCGGAAGTCGGCGCCCCCCGAAAAGTGATGTTTGTCCACCATCCCCCCCTTTTGTGTAAATTTTCATGCTGATTTAATCAATTTCAACCGACAGAGCGTTCAATTAATGAAGGTTTGTCGGATCAGATTTCAAAATATGCGGCTCATCGCGTTTTTGTTCCACAAGATCCGACTCAATATTTCCATCCCTCAACCGTACTACCCTGTGCGCATAGCGGGCAATTTCCTCCTCGTGTGTCACCAAAACAATCGTGTTTCCTTGTGAGTGTATATCAGCAAACAGGTTCATGATGTCTATCGAGGTTTTGCTGTCAAGATTTCCGGTAGGTTCATCTGCCAACAAAATCGATGGTCGGTTAACCAAGGCCCGAGCCACAGCAACTCTCTGTCGCTGCCCACCGGATAACTCATTGGGTTTATGCTTCATTCGTGAGGTTAGGCCCACACGGTCAAGCACTTCCGCCGCTCTCTCCAGTCGCTCCAAGCGCGAAACACCTGCGTAAACCAAAGGAAGGGCCACGTTTTCGAGCGCGGTTAGTCTCGGCAATAGGTTAAATGTCTGGAAAACAAAACCAATTTCACGGTTGCGCACTTCGGCCAACTGTTGGTCATCCATTCGGCTAACTTCCTGTCCACTCAAAAAATAGGTTCCCTTTGATGGGGTATCCAAACATCCAATTAGGTTCATGAGCGTCGATTTACCCGAACCGGATGGCCCCATCAGGGCAACATACTCACCACGTGCGATACTGAAGGTTACAGAGCGCAAGGCATGGATTTGCTCTTGCCCCATCACATAAGAACGGCCTACTCCCTGTAGGTCTATAACTGTATTCATTCGCGTTGATCGATTACCTTTGCCACCCGGAAGTAATCGCTGTCGCTTCTTGGGGCATTTTTTAGGGCTTCGGCGTGACTCATCTCTTGTCTCACCTGATCATCGCGCAGGCGTCCTGGATCCTCATTCATATACACCAAAGGCTCTATACCGCTAATGTCTAATTCATCAAGCATGGCCGCATATTCCAGGAAACGATTCATGTCGTTGCGCATTTCTGCTTCCGACTTTTGATCAAAATCAAGCCTTGCCAAGTGGGCTACGCGTCGGATGGTTTCGCTGTCGATGTTCATCATGTTGTACTATTGATTGAATAATGATGTTTCGGGTAGCTTCGGCGAGCTTTTTGTCATTGAAGTCGTAGTCGGCTGGGCTTAGGGCGGGGTGACAAACCACACGACATCTACCCAATCGAAAACGAGGCCAAGGTTCGTCGTTCATCACCCACCAAGAATTGTGCAAAGATACCGGAATTATGGGCACATTAGCCTCAATGGCCGACCGAAATGCCCCCATCCGGAAAGCCTTAGGCAGGGGTGGATTGGGCAAAATTCCACCCTCAGGAAAGACCACCAAGCTATCGCCCTTTTGTAGCCATTCGCTCGCCATCAAAAAAGCTGCATGCGATCCAACCCTACTTTCACGGGGCACAGGGATATCTATGGTCTGAAAAAAAAGACGAAAAACGGGTATGTCGAGTAGCTCCGCTTTGGCCATAAAATGATAACGGTCATTGGCCGCGAGCGCCATCAATGGAATATCAAGATAAGAATGGTGATTCGCACAGAACACGCAGGAGCCTTCTACTTGGCTGCCCGGCATACGTTCAAGCTCCCACCGAATTCCTGTTAAACCAAACAGCACCTTCGCCCAGATTCGTCGCATCCGATTCACAGCGGGGTAGCCCTCAGGTGAACGCAGGAGGTACCAATATACCGGATACTGAACAATAAAAAGCAAACAAAATATAAAAAGAAACCAAAGTGCTCCCAACTTACCTGCCCAATAACTGATCCCAGCCGTTTCTTTCATATGCTGCAAAACTAACACAAGCTCATTGAATTTCGTATTTTGCGCGTCAGTCATGGATATAGTTGTTTCGGGCATTCGCTCCACAGGCCGCCTTCATCTAGGTAATTATTTTGGTGCAGTACGTCAATTTTTGGACATGCAACGCACCCATCAATGTTATTTTTTTATTGCCGACTACCATTCACTCACAACCCACCCCGATCCGGCAGCGCTCAAGGCGTCTACCCGTCAGGTGCTGATTGAATATTTGGCATGCGGTATCGACCCGAAATTGTCCATCATCTACCGACAAAGCGATATACCGGAAATCCCCGAACTGTATATGCTGTTGAATATGCACGCTTATGTGGGTGAGTTAGAACGCGTGGCCTCGTTTAAGGAAAAAGTGAGGAAGCAACCTGATAATGTGAATGCTGGCCTCCTGACCTATCCGGTTTTGATGACGGCGGACATCATTATCCACCGTGCCCGTTGGGTACCTGTGGGTAAAGATCAGGAGCAACACCTGGAAATGGCCAGAAATTTTGTCCAAAGGTTCAACCGCTTCTATGGAACTGATCTATTTCCTGAGCCCTACCCTTATCGGCAAAGTGAAGGAAAAATGATTAAAGTGCCCGGACTAGACGGCTCGGGTAAAATGGGCAAATCAGAAGGAGAGGCTCAAGCCATTTTCTTGTCTGACGAGCCCGCTGTTATTCGCAAAAAAGTCATGCGCGCTGTCACAGACAGTGGACCAAGCACACCGAATGCGCCCCTCGCTGATACGATTTCTCACCTTTTTCAACTGCTTGAGCTCGTGAGCACGCCCGAAGTGGTGAAATACTTTTTAGATGCCTATGCGCAGTGCAGCATTCGGTATGGTGACTTAAAAAAGCAACTGGCGGAAGATATCATCACATTTTTAGCGCCAATTCAAGAGCAAATCAGCTCATTGGAGACCGACGATGTTCAACTTAAACGGGTGCTGCGCGACGGGGCTGAACAATCCCGCCAAAGCGCAGGCCATACCCTTCAAATCGTTCGAGAGCTGATGGGCTTTAATTCATAGTTCATGGGGAAACACATAGCCATAGCCGGCAATATTGGATCCGGCAAAACCACACTCACCGGATTGCTGGGGAAACATTATCAATGGCAAACTCATTTTGAGGATGTGGACGGGAATCCGTACCTCAATGACTTTTACGAAGACATGCAACGTTGGTCATTCAACCTGCAGATCTATTTTTTAAATGCTCGATTTCGTCAACTGATTGATATCCGCAGGGGTACAGATGCGGTCATTCAGGACAGAACCATCTATGAGGACGCGCATATTTTCGCGCCCAATCTACACACGATGGGTCTTATGTCGGGACGCGACTATGAGAACTACCGCAGCCTTTTTGACGCCATCAGCAATTTGATACGTCCACCCGACCTTCTTGTTTATTTAAGGGCATCTGTACCCACCTTGGTGCGCCAAATTCAGCGGCGCGGCAGGGATTACGAGGATGGAATTCGTCTTGATTATCTGCGCAAACTCAATGAACGCTATGAAGCTTGGGTCGATTCCTACGCCCTAGGAAACTTGCTGGTTATTGACGTAGACCACATCAACTTTGCCGATAAACCCGAGGACCTCGGTCAGATCATTTCGCGCATAGACGCGCAATTGCATGGATTATTTTCCAGCGAACAGTAGCACATCGAAAAGACTTATTCAGCAACGATCAATAGCACACTTAAAGGCTTAATCTCAATCTAACATAAATAAGACGATTGAGATTAAGCCAAAGTGAAATTAACCCAAAAGCGGTGCGATAACCAAGGCTACAACCGATATCAATTTTAATAGGATATTCAATGATGGGCCAGAGGTATCTTTAAAAGGATCTCCAACGGTGTCGCCAACTACAGCCGCTTTATGCGGTTCTGATTTCTTGTAGTAGGTCTGTCCATTGATCACCACACCTTCTTCGAACATCTTTTTGGCATTGTCCCAAGCGCCTCCAGCATTAGACTGGAATATGGCCATCAGCACCCCACTTGCCGTAACCCCTGCTAGTAGTCCACCTAAAGCCTCAGCGCCAAAGATCATTCCTGTCGCAACTGGTGCAACAACAGCCAAAAGACCTGGGACTATCATTTCACGAATGGCTGCTTTTGTAGAAATTTCTACACACTTCCCGTATTCTGCTACGCCATCCGCTGCCTGGAATACTTTCCGGTCTTGCTCAGACCAATCCTCCATTTCCTTATCGCCATTTTTACGCATCACTTCCAAAGCAGCCTTTAGGGCGGGGATGCTGCTGAATTGACGGCGAACTTCTTCGATCATGGACATGGCCGCACGACCCACAGCGCCCATGGCCATGGCTGAAAAAACAAAGGGAAGCATGGCCCCAATCATCATACAAGCCATTACATCGGCCTTAGACAAGTCGATGGTTGAAATTTTGGCAGAGGTCATGTAAGCCCCAAATAAAGCCAATGCGGTAAGCGCCGCAGAGGCTATAGCGAAACCCTTACCGATGGCCGCGGTTGTATTCCCCACTGCATCGAGTTTATCCGTACGCTTACGAACTTCTTTGGGCAATTCACTCATTTCTGCAATTCCACCGGCATTATCTGAAATCGGCCCATAGGCATCTACCGCCAGCTGTATGCCTGTATTGGCCAACATACCAACGGCTGCAATCGCGATACCATACAATCCAGCGAAATGAAACGCACCAATGATACTCATGGCGATGATTAAGGTTGGGAGTGCCGTACTCATCATACCTACGCCTAGGCCGGCAATAATATTGGTGGCTGCTCCGGTAGATGATTGTTTCACGATGTCCAATACTGGCTTCTTGCCGGTACCGGTATAATACTCTGTAATTAATCCGACCAATAATCCTGCGATCAACCCGATTACAGTGGCCACAAACACGTTAAACGAGGACATTTCCCGAACCACACCACCATACAAAACATCGATGAATTGCCACTTTTCCGGCAACATCCATGTGATGATGAAATAGCTGGCGGCAATCATGAGCGCAGATGATAAAAACTCACCTGTATTCAGCGCTTTTTGAGGATCACCTCCCTCTTTTACGCGGACGAAAAATGTTCCCAAGATAGACATCAGAATACCGGCGCCTGCCAATACCAAGGGCAGCAGCACACCCGATAATCCATTAAATTGGTCGTTGAAACCTGTTGTCATAAAGGCGGCGCCCAAAACCATAGTGCCTATGATAGACCCCACATAAGATTCGAACAAATCTGCTCCCATACCGGCCACATCACCCACATTATCACCCACATTATCTGCAATTGTGGCGGGGTTCAGAGGATGATCCTCCGGAATACCAGCCTCCACCTTTCCAACCAAATCAGCTCCTACATCGGCCGCTTTGGTGTAAATTCCACCGCCCACACGCGCAAACAAGGCAATGGACGAAGCGCCAAAAGAGAAGCCTGTTATAATGGTGATCACTTGATTCAGGTTTTCAGCGGTATCGGTTCCAAACATCGTATGGAAGATCAAGAAGAGCGTACTTAAACCGAGAACACCCAATCCTACCACACCCATACCCATAACAGATCCGCCAGCGAATGCAATTTCCAATGCTTTTCCCAAGCTGGTACGCGCAGCATTTGCGGTACGAACATTGGCTTTGGTAGCCACTTTCATTCCGATAAATCCTGCCAGCGCTGAGCACAAGGCCCCCACCACAAACGACAAACCAACCAACGGCGAAGACAATTCAGAATCGGCAGTGAAGGCCAGCAAAGCAGCAACGCCCACCACAAACCAAATCAATATTTTGTATTCCGCCTTCAAAAAAGCCATAGCACCTTCGGCAATATGCCCGGCAATTTTTTGCATTTTTTCGTTACCCGGATCCTGTTTGGCAACCCATGAGGAACGAAAAAACGTGTAGAGTAATCCTAAAATTCCGGTAACGGGTATTAGGTACATCAAGGTATTGGTTGAGTTCATAAAAATAGTTTTATCCAAAAGTGGCGCAAAAATACAACTAAGCAACACATATGCAACGTTCTGTTTGGATCAAGGCGTGCTTTAGAGCAAAGTCCCTGATGATTCTCCTGTTTCGGAAAGCGCTTACGGCTAATGAAACAACCCCGTTCAAGATTTGGTCAGCGTACGAAGATAATTAATGATGTGCCAACCATCCTCGTCGCTGATCCCATAGGCTGAAATTTTGAGCATGGCATTTCTGCCCGTCAGCAACTTCCAGTGTAAGGCACCGTCTGACTGAGTTGGCGTAGCCGTAAGAAGGTTGGCCGCCTTCACGGCCATTCCAGCGGGCACATGAGCCGCTCCATCGGCACCGTGGCAAGTCACGCAATATTGGAGGTATATGGCCTTGCCCTTTTCGATTGAGGAAGCCGTTGAAGGGTGAGGATTCACCACCTGTTGAGCAGATTCTGGTGCCATCCAAACCTGTGCCGTATCGCTTTTGGGCGCTGGCGGCTCACCGGCGGGGAGTGTCTCATCTCCTCCTTGATCTCCACCGCAAGAAAAAAATAAAAGGCAAATTGAACCGCAGGCCGTGTACAAAAATGAACGGAGTGTCGGAAGGTGTGTCGGGATAAGTAACTTCATAGGTCAAGTCTTTTAATAAAGGATATCAGGGCTTTTTCGTACAAAGATACCAGCCGTGGTATTTTTTTTATATTCAGATATTTTTATCTATATATATTTATATCTATATTTGTGGCCTTATGGCATTGACCAACACATCACCTTCGGAAAAAATTCTCGTGCCATGTGCGCACTGCGGTCAAGAATGCCATTTAACTGGCACTCAGACCCAGGGGAGATCATTTTGCTGCGCCGGATGCAGTCAGGTATACCAACTCATTCATCAATGCGAACTTGGGGAATTTTACAAACTACACGAGGGCATTGCCGCCAAATCTCGCTTGCCGTCTCAAATGGAATTCGACTATTTACGCGATCCAGAAATTCGCAGGCGTTTTATCAACTTTGAAAACAACAGCCACTACAAAGTTTCTTTGTTTATTCCGAACATCCACTGTGCAGCTTGCGTGTATTTGCTTGAACGGCTGCAGCGATTTCATCCAGAAATCATGGAGGCACGGGTCGACTATTTGAGAAAAGAATTGCAACTAAAGGTAGCGAAGCCCGGTGCAGATTTGCCAGAGCTAGCCAGACTCCTGGTGCGGATCGGTTACCCTCCAGAGTGGCAAACAGAAACAATTCATTCGAAACAGCATTCCGGGATCAGACAAAAAATTATCCGGAAAATGGCGATAGCAGGTTTTTCATTTGGCAATATTATGTTGCTCAGTTTACCTGACTACCTGAGTGAGCATGGGGTTGATGAGCCCCTGCTGAACGCATCGACGAAAGCGCTTTCGGTCTTTCTGAGTCTGCCTGTTGTGATGTATAGTGCCTCTGATTATTTCACGACGGCTTTGGTTGCTTTCAAAAAGCGCATCATCAAGCTCGATATTCCGATTGCGCTTGGCATTGCCGTACTTTTTCTCAGATCCATTTATGAAATTGGGACGGGCGTAGGCTCAGGCTATCTCGATTCGCTCAGCGCGTTGGTGTTTTTCTTGCTGCTGGGTCAACTTTTTCAGGAGAAATCGTTTCATCACCTGCATTTCAATCGCGACCATCAGTCCTTTTTTCCTTTGGCAGTACTGAAAATAAACGCCAACAATTCACCTCAAACTGAGGAAAACAAAGGATACGAGAATTATGAGACCGAAGTTGGCATCCATCACCTGAAGGCGGGCGACCAGATTCGGGTTCGACATCACGAAGTCATTCCAACTGATTCTCTGTTGATGGATTCAAGTGGCTTGATCGATTACAGCTTTGTGACGGGTGAAAGCGAAGCTGTACCCTGCTTCAAAGGAGACGTTATTTATGCCGGTGGCAAAATAGCAGGGGCTTCTTTAAGGCTGGAGGTCATCAAACCTGCTGCCGATGCCTATCTGATGCGGCTCTGGAATCAACATGACCACGAAAACGAAAAAAATGAGCCTAATGCATTCAAAGGTACTGCCGATAGAATTGCACAATATTTTACACCAGCTGTTGTCATGATTGCCCTCGTGGGTTTTGTGGCGTGGTTACCCTACAACACCGAAACTGCCTTTCAGGTACTTTCTGCTGTACTCATTATTGCCTGCCCCTGTGCGTTGGCCTTATCAGCTCCTTTAAGCTTAGGTAATGGGATGCGCCTGCTATCCCGCTCCCATTTTTTTGTACGGAATACGGCAGCCATTGACCGTTTGGCTCGCATTCAGTGCTTGGTATTCGATAAAACGGGCACATTATCACAACAAGAACTTGGGCCGATGAATGAAGAGAATATTCAGTGGTCCCAGCATCAGAAGTCGTTGGTACAGGCAGTATGCCGCAACAGCACACACCCTCTGAGTAAAATGATGGCAAAATCACTCCCCTACAACCCTGACCACAAGATACAGTTGTATGATGAACAGGAAGGTAAAGGCATCAATGCCGTAGTTGATGGTCACCGCATTCAAATTGGGCGCTGCATTGCAGAAAATTTGGCAGAGAGCACACAGATTTCATTCATGAATGTTCAGCCCACTTCGTCATCAGGAAGCCAGGTAGTGGTTTGGATTGATGGCCAAGAGCTTGGATTTGTAGATTTTAGGCCTATTTGGCGAGATGGGATGGAAAATAGCATTCATCAGTTGGGCAACCACTACGAATTGCACCTTTTATCGGGCGACAATCCTCGTGATGGGGAGCGAATTGGCCATTGGTTTCCCCCTGAAGCCTCGCTCCATTTCATGCAATCACCCGGCGATAAAAAACAATACATAGAGCGGTTGTCGCGTTGCCGAACTGGGGGCGTTGCGATGATTGGGGACGGACTCAATGATGCCAGTGCATTAAAGGCCGCAGACATTGGTATCGCCATTAGCGAGAAAAGTGGTCAGTTTTCTCCAGCCTGTGACGCCATATTAGCTGGTCATTCACTCAACAAATTGCCTCGTATTTTGGCTTTTGTTAGGGAATTGCCCCGTGTTTTATACATCAATCTCACATTTTCAGTGGCATATAACGCTGTAGGCTTGTCATTCGCGCTCAGTGGTACCCTCACGCCACTACTGAGCGCAATTTTTATGCCCCTCAGTTCGCTCACTATTTTGCTCAGCTCCGTTTTCCTGACTAGGTACCTGGCCCACCATCACAAGCTTTTATGAATATTATCGCCATTTTAATTGGCCTCAGTCTCATGCTCGGACTGCTTTTTTTAGGTCTATTTATCTGGAATCACAACAAAGGGCAGTTCAGCGATGATTTCACGCCATCTCTACGCATCCTATTTGATGATCAACCAGAAAAAAATACAAAAAACCATCTGATTCTCAAAAATAAAGTTCTATAAGATGCAAACTACCATTTATTATGACAATAAAATTGTCAGAAATTTCGCTTGGGCCACCGTGCTTTGGGGCATTGTCGGCATGTTGGTGGGAGTACTCATTGCTGTTCAACTCTTTTTGCCTGAGGCGAATCTTAACACACCATATACTACCTACGGACGAATTAGACCCCTTCATACCAATGCTGTGATATTCGCATTCGTGGGCAATGCCATTTTTATGGGGGTCTATTATTCGCTTCAACGCTTGCTCAAGGCACGGATGTGGAGCGACGCGCTAAGTCAGATCAATTTTTGGGGATGGCAGCTCATCATAGTCGCCGCTGCCCTTACGCTACCCCTTGGCTATACCAGTTCAAAAGAATATGCTGAATTGGAATGGCCCATTGATATTGCCATAACAATTATCTGGGTGGTATTTGGCCTGAATTTGATCATGACCATTTTGAACAGGCGAGAAAAGCATATGTATGTGGCTATTTGGTTCTACATAGCCACTTTTGTGACCGTTGCGGTGCTGCATATTGTCAACAGTTTCGAATTACCCCTAACTTTATTCAAGAGTTACAGCTATTATGCTGGCGTACAGGATGCACTGGTTCAATGGTGGTATGGCCATAACGCAGTTGCTTTTTTCCTTACCACGCCCTATTTAGGTCTGATGTACTACTTCCTGCCGAAGGTTGCTCAGCGTCCGGTCTATTCTTATCGCTTGTCGATTATCCACTTTTGGTCGCTCATCTTCATATACATTTGGGCAGGTCCCCATCACCTCCTATACAGCAGCTTACCTGAATGGGCACAATCGCTTGGGGTGGTCTTCTCAATTATGCTCATTGCCCCCAGCTGGGGGGGGATGATCAATGGACTTCTCACACTTCGAGGCGTTTGGGACAAAGTTCGCGAGGACCCTGTGCTGAAAATGATGGTCGTTGCGATCACTGGCTATGGCATGGCCACTTTCGAGGGGCCTATGCATTCTCTTAAAAGTGTGAATGCACTCAGTCACTTTACTGATTGGATTCCTGCACACGTTCATGTAGGCACATTGGCTTGGAATGGTATGTTCACCTTTGCTGTCTTGTATTACATCATCCCAAAAATTTTTAGGACAGAGCTTTACAGCTTGCGTTTAGCCAATGCACATTTTTGGCTGAGTACCATCGGCCTCGTTTTTTGGGTGGTAGCCATGTACTGGAGTGGAATTACTCAGGGCCTTATGTGGAAACAATTCACATCTGAGGGCACGCTACAGTATCCCAATTTTCTAGAAACCGTTATCCAAATCATTCCGATGTATATGGTTCGTGCTTTGGGTGGAGGCATTTATCTGGTTGGCGCCCTGATTATGGCCTATAATCTCATTCGAACAGCGGCATCAGGGCACTTAGTGTCAAATGAACCCGCTATTGTACCGGATAGAAACCCCAATGCGCATGAAACGGCAAGCTGGCACAGGCGTTTGGAGGGTAAACCGGCCTTGTTTTCAATATTGGTAACGCTCGCCATCCTGATTGGAGGTATTGTTGAATTTCTGCCCACTTTCCTTGTAAAGTCGAATATTCCAACCCTATCTTCAGTCAAGCCCTACACACCCCTGGAACTGCATGGTCGGGATGTATATATTAAAGAAGGATGTGTGGGTTGTCATTCCCAAATGATTCGTCCCTTTCGTTCAGAAACGGAACGTTACGGCGAATACAGCAAAGCAGGCGAATTTATTTACGACCACCCATTCTTATGGGGTTCAAAACGCACGGGGCCAGACCTGCACCGCGTTGGGGGCAAATATCCCGATAGTTGGCACTACAACCACATGATGGTTCCAGAGCGTATGAGTCCGGGTTCAATCATGCCCGCATACCCTTGGTTGGCGGAGAATCTTATAGACACAAGTCTGACTAAAGACATGGTGTCGGCCATGCGAACACTTGGTGTTCCTTATGCAAAGCAGACGACAGCGGATGCTTCGGCTCTGCTAGACCAACAAGCTGCACAGATCACCGAACGTCTTAAAAAAGACGGCATCATTGCCCACAACCATAGTGAAATGGTGGCACTTATTGCCTACCTGCAAAGATTAGGGATCGATATTCGACAGTCAACCACCAGGCAAATCAATACCCCATGATCCGAAATACGCTCGAGTCTATCACCGGGATTGGCATCTATCCTTTGTTTTCCTTCGTACTCTTCTTTGTGTTTTTTATTGGCATGCTCATTTGGGTATTCCGCCAAAACAAATCACATATAAAACTACTCGGAGAACTTCCCCTCAAAGATTCACCAACTAATAATCACGAATAATATGGCAAAGAACCGCGATGATCTCACCAACCACGATTATGACGGCATACAAGAATATGACAATGATTTACCCCCTTGGTGGATATTCATTTTCTATCTGTCTTTTGTTTTTGCTCTGATATACCTTCTCAATTATCACGTTTTTCGTACGGCACCCTTACAATCACAAGAGTATGCCATGGAGATGGAAATGGCTCGCGCAGAACTCGCAGCCATAGAAGCTTCTGCATCGGCCCGATTACCCCTGGCATTTATGGATAAGGTAACAGACCTAGAGACCGGAAAACAAATTTTCACCAAATATTGCGTGCCTTGCCACGGCCCCGATGGCGGGGGAACAGTGGGCCCAAACTTAACTGACCATTATTTTTTGCACGGGAATACGGTTGAAGATTACTTTAACGTCATTAGTCTTGGTGTCCCAGAGAAAGGCATGATTCCGTGGAACAAAACCCTCAGCAGAAGAGAAATCTTGCAAGTGGCAAGTTACATTCAGAACCGACTTCAAGGCTCAATACCCGCAAACCCCAAGGAACCTCAAGGCACTCCGCTTGATCAGCGCATTTCAATGCTTTGGGGAAACTAAGGACAGTCAGAAAATATATACGGTATCATGTTTGAGGCCAAAAATGAAGGCGCTTCTTGCTCCTCATTTCGAGATTCTCTTGGTTCGGTCGATTCTAAGGGACGGCGCGTTTTTTTCTACCCAAAAAAACCAAAAGGGCGATTCTACAACAGCAGGGCTTGGTTGAGTTATGTCCTGTTGGCGCTGATGTTTGCCGGGCCCCTGCTGCGGGTGAATGGGCATCCACTGATACTGTTCAACATTTTAGAACGCAAGTTCATTTTGTTTGGAGTTGCATTTTGGCCGCAAGATTTCAAAATTCTATTCATTGGCTTTATTACATTAGTGGTTGGCATCGTTCTGTTTACAGCCATCAAAGGCCGGCTGTTTTGTGGATGGGTTTGCCCACAGACCATATTTATGGAGATGCTTTTTAGGCGAATTGAATACGTCATTGACGGTGATCGTCCTGCCCAGAAAAAATTAGCCAGTTTGGCTTGGAGTCACCCGGTAAAATTGAGGAAGCGGACGCTCAAATTCGTGCTGTTTTTCGCCATTTCCTCCATTATTGCACATACATTCCTGGCTTATATTGTCGGCAGCGATCGGGTTTGGTCGTTGGTGAATCAACCTATATCCAACAACCCTGGCGTTTTTTTTAGCCTGATTTTGTTTACGCTCATTTTTTTTGGGGTGTTTTGGTGGTTTAGAGAACAAGTATGCACGATCGTTTGTCCTTATGGCCGGCTTCAAGGTGTTTTGCTCGACCCAAACACGACACAAGTCTCGTATGATGATGTTCGGGGCGAACCACGGGGAAAGCATGGTCAACAGCGAAAAAGTGGATTGGGTGACTGCATTGACTGCGGCCAATGCGTGGAAGTCTGTCCGACTGGCATCGATATCAGAAATGGCAGTCAACTCGAATGCATTAATTGTACAGCCTGTATTGATGCCTGCGACGCGATGATGCATACCATCAAAAAACCCCAGGGCTTGATTCGCTATGACTCAGAGTTGG
>CAIVQI010000319.1 GCA_903908015.1 uncultured Bacteroidota bacterium | reverse complement strand
TGCTTCATCCAAGATTACATGAAAGTAAAATATTCAATCCTTCTTTGACATGACTATGTTTGAATAGGCGAGTGGCCAGGAGCTTCGCCTCTTGATGGTCTAACGTGCAGAGACCTTTTTTATTCCTACTGTTTTGTATAGTGGCATTCTTTGTTCTAGAGGTATTTATAAAACATGTTGTTTAAGACTTACTTTCGAGGTAATTGTACATGAAATAGACCGGTATGAATATTATTACAAAATATGCAAGTACACAGAGGCCAAACACTCCTGCGATCATCCACTAGAAGGTTATTAAACCTCGAATGACTTACCGGGTTCTCAACATTTTTGAATGATATGGCCTCTTTGAAAAACCATTCCCAGTCAACGTACGCTACAAGGATGCCAGAGAAGAATATAAGAGAGTAGAATATTATTGTCAACATTTTCTTTAATTTATTATAATGCTCCTAATATTCCAAGTTATATTGAGAGACTAAATGGGGTTTTGGGGTTTTGGGGTCAGGTTAGATTTGTTTTTGATCGGATAGTTGCGTCTATGCGTCCGCTGCTGGATGGCGGATCAGCAATTATTGACATGTTCGGACCTGTGTTCGGTGCGATCTTCGGCAAGTTTGGCGACATTATTAAAACCATTGACAGGCTCGTAGTTAATAACCGAGCCAACTGGGAAAAGTTCACTACAACCTTGGCCAATGTGTTTAAGACGATTGGTGATTTTCTTATCAATATGCTTGAACTTGTTGATAAAGCATTGCCGGCTCTGATTGTTCTTGGCGAAGTTTTTATGACTGTGGCTCGAGCAATTATGGCTGTGGCTAACGCTCTTGGAAGTCTTGGCCCGTTGGGGGCTTTGGCAGGTTTGGCTGGTTTGATTGTTGCTAAACCGATGGTCAAGGGTGGATTAGCGGGTATGGCTACCGGTGGCGGGTTTATCGGTGGGGCTACTGGTGGAAGGTTTGCTCCTCGGACTGGGACTGGCGCTAACGCTGGCTATGGTCGTGGGGCTGCATCAACCTTCCGTACCGCTCGAGGTGCTGGTTACTCCGCTCGAGATGCCGCAAGTTTGGCAATGATGCAACACAGTCCTCGTAGCGCTGGTGGTGCTGTTCGTGGCATGGGTCGTTCATTCGGTCCTGGTCTCGCTCTATCTCTACTTGCAACACAGGTTGCTCCAGGCGCGCAGGGTGGTGTTGGCACTGGGGCAATGATTGCAAGCATGGCTCCCATGCTTGGTGCTGCTGGTCCGGCAGCCGCAGCCCTTGGCATCGGAATCGGTGGTTATTCCATTATGAAGAACGCAACCACAGGTGGTGGTGGAGCGTTGGGTGGTGCCATGACTGGTGGTGCCGCTGGTGCCGCAATCGGTTCAGTAATTCCAGGCATTGGAACCGCAGCGGGAGCAGTATTGGGTGCTATTGCTGGTGGTGTTTACGGTTATGTTCAGGGGCGCGCTCAAGGCGAAAAGAAAAAGGTTGAAAAGATTGTTGGCGAGCAAACTGGGCAAATGTTTAACACCATCGGTAATGCGATGGCATATGGGAAAACTGATTCTGCTCGAAACGCAATCAAGAACATGCAGACCAGAGCGAGCGAACTTGGGAAGATAAATGAAGAGTATTTCCAAGGGATGGGTTTAGATCCCAAGACAGGAGAACTTATTAATCGGCATGACCGTGGTCAGCGGAAGCAGACGGCAGCACGTCTAGTCGCCGAAGGAAAGATCACACAGTCTGAGGCTGACGCGCTTGCCGCGGCACCGGGAACATATGCCGAGGCTCTCCAAGAGTCCGCTGATAAAACCGCAAAATTCCTATCTGGTCCTCTTGACCGTTATGACCAAATGATGGGTCTACTAACAAAATCAACAGGTAAATCTGAACAGGAAATCAAAACTCTTGCTGACCAGATGGGCGTCAATCTTTATGATGACACAGTTAAGTTTGCTGATGCAATTGAACAACTTGGATTGGCTGTCAATCTAACTAAAGACCAAATTATTGGTGCGTCACGCGACATTGTTCTGGAATCCATGTCGGCTTTGGAAACAGCATTCCAGTCCCTAAACGCGCCAGAGGTAAGACGCGAGGTAGTTGACAACCTTCGCGAACTATTAAAGGCCGGAACCGCTACAGACGCTGACATTGTTAAAACTGTTCAGGAATATACCGAACAGTTGATGATTGAGTTTCCAGATCAGCCACTGAGTGTACTTGACTTTGTTTTAAAGTCATTTGGTCCAGGTGGGGGGTTATATGAGGCTGGATTCGCCTTTGAAGGATTTGGTAGCCGACTTAACGATGTTTTAGGGCCTTTACTGACCCAAATGGAGAGTGCAACACTCAGCAAAAACGCTGAATCAATGGCCTCGACAATTTCTGGTCAACTTTTGACCGCCGGATTTGCTGTGGACCAGCAGGCGCTGGCATCCCGTTTTGGAACAATGAGTTTAGATGAACAGCAAAGTGTCCTAGATGCCATTTCTAGTGGGAAATTTGCTGGTTTCACGACTCAGGGATTGGGGGGTTCTCGTGGGAAGTTGGCACAAAGTGGCTACAACACTGCTGAGGAATACATCTCCAATGTGTTGCTTGGTGGGGTTGGTGGAGCGGGAGTTGGTGTTACTCGAGCGCAGGTAAGTGTTGCAAATGCCGCAACGATGTCAGAAGAGGAAATTACTGCACGAGCAGATTTTTTTAGTGCCGCGACAGCATTCTTCACCAACAAACCAACTTGGTTTGGGAGTTCCCCATCTTGGTTCAGCGCCTACCCAACATGGTGGAATGCAGAAGAAAAAGATACCTCTACGCCTAGGGCCGGCGCAGTCGGTGACTCTGCAACTAGCCGTCTTGGCAGAACTTTGGGTCGCCACTCCTACTTCAACTCAATGCTGTCAGGAAAACGAACTGTTACTTCTTCACTTCGTGGATGGAATCTGGGTTCAATAAATAGTGATCATGTCACTGGCAATGCCTACGATTTGATTGGTCAGAACCTTGGTGCTTATGCCACGCTAGTTAATCGGTCGGGTGGGTTTGCTGAGTTCCACGGTCGTGGTGGTGGACGCCATCTTCATGTTGTCCCTGGTTCTACCCCTGTTGGAGATTCAACTTCTGCTCGGACTGCTGTCGCGACAAGTATGGCTCCCGCACAAACCTCTAATAGTTTTAGCATTGTTATTAATGGTGGTTCTGACTCTGCAGATGTAATCGCGAAAAAGGTTATTGCTGAGATCAATCGTGTTCAGCGAAGCAAGCAGGAGCGAGCATAGTGGCTAGTAAAAAGGCAAGTCGCTCTGCCCAACGGGCGGAATTAAGAAAACAGGAGCAGAGGCAGAAGAATCGTACACGGGATCTTCGTCGTCTTACTACTCAAGTTAAGGTGAAGACCAGACCTCGTACCGCTCAAGCCAAAATGCGTACTGTTCCCAAAACTCCCGGGAACGGTGTCTCTGAATATGTTTTCCCTTTTGTTCCAATCCAAATTCAGTACGAGAATTTGGCTCCTGAATTTGTGGAGATTGAACGGCCAGGAAATATCCCATATGTTGACCGAAAATCGTATCGGCTTCTAAAGGTTAGTCTTCAATTTCTTGTAGCGCGACCTTATGACGGCTATAACGAAAGTGTTGATGCGGATCTTCGTCTTTTGCGATCAATGGCTAATTCGCTTGACCCAGTGATGTTTACTGGGTTGGACGGAATGTTGACAAACCCGTTTAATATTCCGCAACTGAGTTTGAATCGCCCCAATGCGGCGTTCTTCTTTCGAATTGCCGAGTTGTCTGTTCAGTCTGTTCGAAGGAACACTAATAATGAAATTACGGCGGCTGAGGTTTCTATTTCGTTGATTGAGGACCCAGGTAGCCGTGCAACAGTTATTTCTTTTCCATCAATCACCTACCCAGATTTGTTAAAACCGACAACGAAAGCAAAGTCTGGTTCTAAAAGTGGTTCTTCGGATTCCTATAAAACCTTGGAACCGGATATCACAAAGAAAAAAGAGGCTCCTAAGGTAACGGTTCCGAAACTTACAGCGGCCCAGTTGAAATGATTACTAAAGATATTATTTCTTTTCTTGACCTTACGGTCATGAAAGAAGCCGAAGTCCATCAAAATGTCACATCCCTTGCTGTTAGTTACACCATGGACGAGGCAAGTCAAATCACGGTTCAAATTTTGGACCCGGGCTTTCAGATGCTCAAAAATAACTACTTTCAGATTCGTCGCCCGATCCAATATCGCGGTCGGCTTTTTGAAATCGCAGCAATGGATGTCGGAACCGCTAGTGATGCAACTCCGCTGGTCACTGTTGAGGCTAGAACTGCTTCAATTCAGGTGATGAAACGAGATAAAAACCCTGAGGCTTACCGTGGTCTTTCTGGAACAGAATTTGCCCAAACCGTTGCTGGTCGAGTTGGTTTAAAGTTTTTTGGAGAACAAACACCTAAAAAGCAAAGCATTATCAAAGGTCGTAGTTCAAATAGCGACGAGTCTGTGTGGGATGTGTTGAAGCGTGCTGCTAGTGACGCTCAGTTTGTTTGTTTTGAATCTGATGGGACACTATTTTTTTGTTCGCAGAGATTTTTGCTGGGCAAAATTAGTTCTGGAAATACCTCTGGCTTAACTGGTATCTATGGTCCGGATTATCCTGGTGTTCCGATTCAAAAGAACAGTACTGGGTATGTTGTTGGTCTAATTCAGGGTGTTGTTGGCGCAGTTGTAGATGAGGTGTTTGGTGTTGCGACTGAGACCGCGGTTAAGGCGTATCAGAGTGCAAATGGGTTAGCCGCGACAGGTATTGTTGAGGCAAACACATGGCGTGTCATGTTTAAGTCCGTGACTGCAAAGCAAACTTACACACCGATGGCATGGCCCACTCCGGCCACAGAGAAAAATTTCTTTGTGATTAATCAGCCAAATGTTCGTAGAAGTGATGATGATCCTTTTGAAGGCGACGGGTCTCTATCGGTGGATAGGATTAATGGTGTTAAACTTCGACCTGGACAGACAATTGGGCTTATCGGTATTCCTCAGTTTGAAGGTCTTTACCTGATTACTGAAACTAGGTTCAATGAGGAAGTCCCCGACCCAGTTGAGATTTCTTTCCGCACCCCAGAAAAACCAGAGAAACCGAAATAACTTATGGCAAACTTTATTAGTCCGAATAAGGCCGCTTCTGTTCCGCAACAAGGTGGCGGAATCTATATTGGCACCATCACATCAATCCAACAAGACCCATTTGGTGTATTCGTAGAAATTCCCCAAGTTGCCCCAGGTTTCAGTTTTGGTCCGTGCCTAATGGTTCAAAACAACACCCAATACAATCTCAGTGTCAACTTTACTGCAAAGACATCTTCTTTCACAGGTGATAAAAAAGCCGCTACAACAGTCGGTACGCAGGTGATTTGCGCATTTGCGGCAAATTCGCTTGACCAAGTTGTTGTACTAGGAACTGTCACCAAGTAAACCTTTAAAAATGGGACAATGAGAGAATGGACACGATTTCGCTACCGATCTCATTTCGTCAAGGAGCCTTTGAAATGGTTCCCGAAGGTAGCGACGAATATTACGCCCAACTTTTATCAGTGGCGATTCGGATTGAGCCAGGCGAGTTGCCTTTAACCCCTAGTTACGGGTGTTTCAGCCCTGTTTTTGGCGATGAAGAAGTTGAAAATCTTGCCTTGACTGCCTCTCAATTCATCCCCGAAATTGACATCGCAACAGTTGATATTGTCCCCTCAGATTCTGGGTTGACAACTATCGCCCTTACATTTGCTCAGAGGGAAGTATGACATCGCCTGATTTTCGACCATATGTTGATCTAACAATTTATGATCAGCAGCCTGGCGATATTTACAATGACGCCATTGAATATGGGCAACTAGCCCTACCTGAGTTCACTGCTCGAGCCGGCACGGTTGAAGATGCACTCTTGCAAGCAATGTCATATGTTTCTGGTCAGACAATTGCCGCCATGAACAGACTTCCCAATGGTCTGATGGAAGGTGTTCTGCGCTTGTTGGGCTTCAATCGCATTGAGGCAACATTTGCAACGACAACACTTTATTTCACAGCAATTGACGAAGACGGCCTGTCAATTCCTGCTGGGACAAAGATTGGCTATACGGAAACTATTGAAGGTGGAATCGTTCAGCATATTTTTGAGACACTGACGACAGCAACTATCTCCCCAGGAAGCGATACATCAACATCTGTAACTATTCAGGCCACGGAAGCAGGCGAAAAGCCAGCCCTTTTATCTGGTCAAGAAATGGTCATTCTCACGGCATCAAATCGTTTGTACCAAGCGTTTCTTGATGCTGATCTTGAGCAAGGAGCGGCCACTGAAACTGACGCTGAGTATTTTGCTCGAGGTGCAACCTATTTTGCTTCACTATCAACTGGTCTCATCACAAACGAGCAAATTCAGGCGTATGTTGCGCAAACATATTTGAACGCAACTCGTGTGAAGGTTTATGACCTGACAAATGTTGTTGATCGGACACCAACTTCTATCAATCGAAGTGGCGATGTCGTCACTGCTGTTCTCGGTTCTGGTCACGGAGTCGTTGGCACGGATGTTGTTCGTTTATACGGGGCAGCGCCGTCAAGTTTCAATGGTGTATTTACAGCGGCGTCAGTGAGCGCAACTGAAATCTTTTACTCCCAGGTTGCAAGTAATGCTTCAGTCACTGCGTTTGGACAGTACCAAAATCTAAACGAGATTGAAGTTGATGAGGCTGATAAACCTGGCTATATCACTATTTTTGTCTGTGGCGAAGGTGGGGCCTCTCTTACTGCCGAAGAAAAAGATGCCATTAAAGATGATGTTGATTTAAAAACTGTTGCTGGTCTATCGGTTGCTGTTCATGATGCACTAATTATCCCAACAACAATTACATTAGACATCAAGGTCAAGGCTGGTTTCAATACCCTAACTGTCAGTGATGCCGTAGAGCAGTATCTGACAAGTTTGGTTTCCCCCGACCAATGGGACTGGTCTAATGTTGTGCGCAAAAATGCGCTAATTGCCCGAGTGTCGCAAATTTCCGGCGTTGATTATGTTGATGCCTTCAGTTTTACTTTGGATGCATCTGAACCACTGGGGGAAATCAATGGAACTACCGGCGACCTTGAATTCTTCTTTAGGGGAACCCTGCCACTCGCAACCGTAACTGCATCGGTGATCTAATGGGCAAAACCGTCAACCTCCTAGGTTCTGACGATTTTCTATTCAGGACCACTGTTGGATCGTGGACATTTACTAATGCCACTGCGTCGCTTGAGCCCAACACGATCTTTAATCCAAACTACGGCTCGCTAAAACTAACGCCTATTATTGCCGGAAGTCCAGTAACAGCCTCAATCGCTGGAGTGTCCAGCATTATTGAGGATGCCGGCGACACATTCCAATTCCACTGTCGTGTTCAATGTGCGCATGGAATGTCGGTTTTAGTCTCTACTGAAAACTCAGAAGGTGGGCTAGCCGAGCGCGAAACGGATACAGCAATCGGGATTTGGACTGTATGTCGATCAGAGCGCCTCTCAATTCCGGATGTAGGTAGCACTGTAACCCTGGATGTAGACATTTCAATGTCCGGCCACCAAGGGCAACCTATTTATTTGACTATGCCATTTTTATTCGCATCTTTTGCGCTCTTCCGTGATCGATTCATGCGAGAGGTCTTTCTAAATCTGCCCGAGTTTTTGCGACAAACAGATCTTGATCATGCTGAACTCCATGATCTACCTGACTACCCATTGGCAAGATTCATAGAACTAACTACGGGTTTACCCGGCGATGCGTTTGTTGACTATTACCTCTTTGAGTATTTTGATGTGGCCGGCGGAAAAATAGATGGAGATACAACAACGCTAAGTACGCTTGTGGACCCTGACGCCGCAGAAGTTGATTTCCTTCCTTGGCTATCGCAGTTCGCTGGTGTCATTTTGGATAACCCATCTGAAGGATCAACCCCATGGGGAAACCTCCCGACCACATGGCAAGAGGTTCAGCAGGATATTGACCCGACCGTAAACGCGACTTTCAGCCCCTCGGCAATTATTCGATCTACAGGGACAGTGACGGCAACAATCGGGTCGCATTCTGTGGCAGTAGGAGACTGGATTGAGGTTGAGGGAACAACGTCAACAACAGACTCCTTTAATGGCGGTTTTGTTATTACTGCAACTGACGCAACGACAATTTCATGGGACCAGACAGGGGCCGATGAGTCTGCAATTACAAACGGCACAATTACCATTCTGGACACGGAATGGTCGGAAGTTGAGGCCTTTGACCCTGCGCTGAACGGTCTTGATGACTATCTTCGGTGGCAAGTTAAATACGCCTATAATGGGATTAATGCTGGGACAAAGCAGGCTCTGGTGGACTCAGTTTCACGTGAACTCACTGGCAATAAAACTGTCACCATCACTTATAGGTATTTGGA
>CAIVQI010000318.1 GCA_903908015.1 uncultured Bacteroidota bacterium | reverse complement strand
TCGCCCCCCATTTCGATGCAATGGCAGCATATCGCATGGGTGAAGAAAGATTCCTTATTTACACTTTTTGTTCAGGGAATGCCCCAGACCTCATACTCATATTCGGGCCTTGTTTCGGACACGAACAGCAGGTTTTTTTGGATAGGTGGCCACGAAGGGGGCGGTTCATTTCACGGTTGCATCAATCGCTTTTTGTGGACCGAAGGGCAAGCACTTTACACAACTCCATTTCAGCCACCACAGCGTGAAATGGGATGGCCATTTCCGCCGGCAATGGCATACACAATATCGACTGAATCGGCTATCAGCATCGGTGGAGCGGACCATAATGCCCTTCAATATAAAGGAATGTGGCGTGGTGACGATTTTCACGCCTTGCAGGCGCGTACTTTACCCATGACCTATCCCAAAGGAACATCAGGCTACTACATCATGAAGCATGAGGTGAGCCAGGGCCTCTATCGCGATTTTCTGAATACGCTTACCCGCCTGCAACAAAACGCCAGATTCAGCGCCCTAAGTTTGGGTGCCTATTCGAATGGCTTTGGTGAGTCGGCCCAACCCGTGTATCGGCATGCCATTCGTGTGGTGGATGATCCAGGGGGGCATCTGCCTCGTTCGTATTCGTGCGACTTGCAACCGTCTACCCATCTGCCAGCGGGGGTCGACCAAGCTCAGGATGGAGTTTCTACGGCATGTGGCTTCTTGTCATGGGCTGATGGAGCCGCCTTCGCAGATTGGGCCGGGTTGAGGCCATGCACAGAGCCTGAGTTTGAAAAATCGGCCAGGGGGAATTTGCAGCCTCGTTTGGGGTCATTTGCTTGGGGCCCAGCACGTGCTGAGCTTGCAGGTGGACTTGTCTATGCGGGAACCGACCTCGAACGAGTGTGCTCGGGAAATGCGCATGCTGGAGATAGCCTGCACATCGGTGGCCCGCTTAGGGTGGGTGCTACGGCACGGCCTTCTTCAGGCACCATGGGATCGGGTGTGGCACCCACCGGAGTTTATGATTTGTCGGGCAATGTTTGGGAACAGGTGGTTACCCTGTCGAACCCAGCGGGGCGCTCTTTTACCGGACTACACGGCAATGGGCGGCTCAACACAAGAGGCGAGGCCGATGTTGACTACTGGCCGGGTTTGGGTGGACAAGCGCAAGTCGATAGCAGTTTGGGTATGTATTCCGGTGGAATTGGGGTGACAACCGCGGCCGGTGCTGGATTGCGTGGAGGGGGCTGGAAGAGTCCGTTAAGTGAACTCAGAACAGCTGACCGAAGTCGGGCCTCAGAGGGAGCCTTCTTACGCTACCCCGATGTAGGGTTTAGGGCAGCTCGTACGCATTATTGACGGTTGAATCAGCACGTTCATTCAGTTGGGGAATTCCCGTAAAATCTATTCAAAGCGCGCGCAGCCTGACATTCAAAAGGATCGCAGGTGAATAAAGCTCCCCCACAGGTGGTCAGATTGATAGGAGGTTTTATCGCATTCTAAAACAAAAAACACAAGTATGAAACACATCATTATTCAATGGATTTTGGCATTGGTATTGACAAACTGGTGCCATTCGGTCTATGCAAACAACATTCGTGTAACCCGGGCTGGACTCACAGCACAGCAGTATGCAGTTCCCGAATCGCCCACGAATTTTACCTTCGTATTTACCTCTATCTCCTGGGAAAACTCGTATCGCTTTCCCGCCGAAAGTGGGCTGATCAATTGGGATGCTGCATGGGTGTTCATTAAATTTAGGGTTGGACGGGTGAATCCCATTCGCAACAACGTCAGCAGCCTTACGCCTGGTTCAACTACTTTGTCTGTCGGTCGAGCCGATCACATACGACCGGGAATGCCCTTAAGGATCATCAGTGGCACAGGGAGTCTGCCTTTGGGCGTACACGTCTTGTGGGTCGACTCCACCCTGCACCAAGTAGGTTTAAGTGCTGCGCCCTCGGTTGACCTAGCCGGTGCAGAAGTCGAGTTTATCCGGGTTTGGGAGCATGCCTACTTATCTAATCTGGTAGGAAGTGGTGCGCCCACCACAGCGGGCCATCATTTTCCCAAGAACCCGGTATTATCCGGTACAACTGTTGCCGGTGGGTTAAGCCTGGAGGTCGGTCTGATGCTGCCCGGACAGGCACACGATGGCAACTTCGGGGGCGATCTTCCTCGTTTGATTCCTCAAAACAATAATTTTAATCCAGTTATGGGCGTGTTCATGTATCGAACAACAGGCAATAACAGCAGTTTCGGTCATGTATCGGTGGATAGTCTGGTATTGCGGTGGAACTACAAATCCAATATGGTGGGCGACAACGATATCGTTGAGATTCAGGTGCATGCCGTGGAAATGGTGTATGTGCCACAGGGTCAATTCTATGTAGGTGCCCACGGCGGAACAGAGCGTCAGCGATTTTATACGGGAAGCGACAGTACACGGCCCTACAAGGTACTTAGTGAGTCCAGCATATTGCTCGGATCGGGTGGACTCAACGCCGAGCAGTGGTCGGGGGCGGGCCAAACGCTGCCCGCATCATGGCCCAAGGGCTTTAATGCCTTTTATTGCATGAAATATGAAACCAGTCAGGGCCAATACCGCGACTTTCTCAATACCCTTTCATTGCAACAGCAACAAGCGCGTGCGGCCACAGGTACCGCGGCAGTGGGGACTGCCGCGCTCGGGTCGGGCAGCCGCAATAACATCCGGATATTGACCCCCGGCAACACTATGTCGCTGTTGCCCGCTGTTTACGATGTGAGTGCACCCAATACCGAACACTTAGCCTGTAATTTCTTGTCGTGGGAGGACGGACTTGCTTTCGCCGATTGGTGCGGATTGCGTCCACCCACTGAGCTTGAGTTCGAGAAGGCGGCACGAGGCCCCGTTTACCCGCTGCCTGGTGAATTTGCATGGGGAAGTACGCGGCTGGTCGCCGCCACAGGCACATCCAACGCCAATCAGGCCGGGGAGATCTCGACCCCAGATAGTGCCAACGCGCGACTCAACAATTCAAGTATAGGGCCTGTACGCGTGGGGTCATTCGCCCGTTCCACTGTCGTGAGTCGGGAGGCAGCAGGCGCTTCTTGGTGGGGAATTATGGAGTTGACCGGCAATATTCGGACACCGGTCATCGGGGTGGGGACTACGGAGGGGCGTTCGTTCGATGGTCGGCATGGTAATGGTCGACTTACGGTGGCTGGTGCCGCCGATGTGGCTGGATGGCCGATCACATCTTATGGCGGCTACCGAGGAGGGGGTTTCTCGGATCCAATCGATCGCGGCAGGGTTGCCGACCGTGCAGGAATGAATAGTCAGGCCACAACCCGACAGGCCGATCACGGTTTTGTGGGGGTTCGAAGTCGCCCCTGTAATGTCACCACTGATCTGCCTGGTCCAATCAGCCAGATTCCTGCTCAGCCCGATCCACCTCGTGTTGATACCTTATGTTCGTTTACCGTATCAGGCAGTTCCGGCAGCCTTGAGCGTTTCTGGATTCCTGGTGGTGATTGGGAGATTGTTGGGGGACAGCGCTCAGCCACCGTCTCCATTTGGGTGGGCAACTCCCCCAGAAGGCTGCGTGTAGCTTATTTCAATGATTGCGGTTGCGGCCCTGAGCGCGTTTGGGAATGAAGAATTCAGAGGATTGCGGCAGCCATCTCTATTTAGCGTACGACCTTAATCCTATGTATTTGTTTTTTTTGTATTTTTGCAACGCTTATCCAGAAGGACGGAGGGAACGGCCCTATGATGTCCTGGCAACCGCAAATTGGGTGACTCCAATACTGGTCCGGTGCCAATTCCGAAGCCTCCGATGAATACTGGAGGCTGAGATGAGCGGGTTCGACAGCGAAAAAGTGCTGTCGCCCACGCGAGTCGTCCCGAATCCTTCGGGCTAAGCTAAACCTAAGTTTAGCTTTTTTTATGCATAACAACAACAGTTTGGAGGGGGCGGGTGAAAGTTCAGGCCCGAACCCTGGGCAGATTGCGATGAACGCCATGGCGCAAGCGGCGGAACAGCGTATTCTGGTTTTGGATGGCGCTATGGGCACCCAGATTCAGCAGCATAAGCTGAGTGAATCCGATTACCGGGGCGTACGTTTTGCTGATTGGCACCGTGACCTGAAGGGCAATAATGAGCTTTTAAGCTTAACTCAGCCCCAGATCATAGAGGACATACACAGGGCCTATTTCGAGGCAGGTGCCGACATTGCGGAAACCAACACATTCAACGCGCAGCGCGTTTCGATGGCAGATTATGGCATGGAGGAACTGAGCTACGAACTCAATCTGGCTTCTGCTCGATTGGCCCGAAAGGTGGCCGACGAATTCAGTGCAAGGGAACCCCACAAGCCTCGTTTCGTGGCTGGCGCCATAGGGCCCACCAACAAAACCGCGAGTATTAGTCCGGACGTGAATAACCCCGGCTTTCGGAGCATCCACTTCGACGAATTGGTTGAAGCCTACGGCGAACAGGTAGCCGCCCTTGAGGAAGGAGGTGTTGATGCCTTGTTGGTAGAGACCATCTTCGATACCCTCAATGCCAAAGCAGCCTTATATGCCATTGAACGGCATTTTCGACGCGCCGGTCGCCCCCCCCTACCCGTTATGGTAAGCGGTACCATTACCGACAACTCCGGACGAACACTCAGTGGGCAAACTGTAGAGGCTTTTCTTTATTCAGTATCGCATCTCCCCCTGTTGAGCATAGGGCTGAATTGCGCCCTCGGTGCACCCCAGATGCAACCCCACCTGCAGTCACTTTCCAAAGCCTCACGCTTTCGGTTATCGGCCCATCCCAACGCCGGACTGCCCAATGCTTTTGGTGAATACGACGAGAGCCCCGAACAGATGCGCCAGCACATCAGGCAATTTCTACAACAAGGACTCGTGAACATCATCGGTGGATGCTGTGGCACCTCACCCGAACACATCCGGGCGATCGCGGCAGAAGCCGCCTTGCATCCCCCGCGGCCCCTGCCCCAGCCCCCATCAGCCCTTCGGTTGAGTGGACTGGAGCCCGTAACCCTATATCCCGGAGCCAATTTCATGAATGTAGGCGAGCGGACCAACGTCACCGGATCCCGCGCCTTCGCCCGTCTCATCCGCGAGGAACGCTATGAAGAAGCCGTGGAAGTCGCCCGGCAACAAGTGGATAACGGTGCGCAAGTCATCGACGTGAACTTCGATGAGGGCATGCTCGACAGCGAAGCCGCAATGGAGCGATACCTCAACCTCATTGCGTCAGAACCCGACATCGCCCGCGTTCCCATCATGATCGACTCCTCCAAGTGGAGTGTGATCGAAGCCGGTCTCAAGTGTGTGCAAGGCAAGGCCATTGTGAACTCCATTTCCCTCAAAGAAGGGGCGGAAAAATTCCGTGAATACGCAGCGCAGGTGCGGGCCTATGGCGCCGCTGTCATCGTGATGGCATTCGACGAACAGGGTCAGGCCGACAGCTTCGAACGCAGGATTGCCATCTGCCAACGGGCCTACGACATCCTCACGAAGGAAGTCAACTTTCCCGCAGATGACATCATTTTCGACCCCAATATCCTCACCGTGGCCACTGGAATCGAAGAACACAACAATTATGCGGTCGACTTCATCCGCGCCACCCGTTGGATCAAAGATCACCTCCCTGGAGCCCGAGTGAGTGGAGGCGTGAGCAACATCAGCTTCAGCTTCAGGGGCAACGACAAAGTGCGGGAGGCCATGCATTCCGCCTTTCTCTTCCACGCCATAGCCGCAGGCATGGACATGGGGATAGTGAACGCCGGACAGATCGAAGTCTATGAGCAAATCGAACCGGAACTACTCGAACACGTAGAAGATGTACTCCTCAACAGAAGGCCGGATGCCACAGAACGGCTGATTCAATTGGCTGGGCGCTACAAAGGCGAAGGAGGTCGCGAAGCCCAGGGCCGTGACGAGCGATGGAGGCAGCTGCCCGTAAAAGAGCGGCTCACACACGCCCTGGTGAAAGGACTCGATGAGTACATTGATGCGGATGTCGAGGAAGCCCGCCAGCAATTCGATCGGCCCCTTCAGCTCATCGAAGGTCCTTTGATGGACGGCATGAATGTCGTGGGTGACCTCTTCGGGGCCGGTAAGATGTTTCTTCCACAGGTAGTGAAGAGCGCACGCGTCATGAAAAAAGCCGTCGCCTATTTGTTGCCTTACCTCGAAGCCGAGAAGCAGTCCCAACCGGAATCGGCACGCACCACCAAAGGGCGCATACTCATGGCCACGGTGAAGGGCGATGTACACGATATAGGCAAGAACATTGTGGGTGTCGTGCTGCAGTGCAACAACTACGACGTCATCGACCTTGGCGTGATGGTGCCTTGCCATAAAATCCTGGAAGCCGCCGAGACCCATCAGGTCGATGT
The DNA here is from genome assembly GCA_903908015.1 of uncultured Bacteroidota bacterium. GTDB lineage: Bacteria > Bacteroidota > Bacteroidia > UBA7662 > UBA7662 > F1-60-MAGs140. The sequence goes on along the minus strand of CAIVQI010000318.1, from coordinate 2,954 downwards.
CATTGGCTTATCGGGGCTGATCACCCCGTCGCTCGACGAAATGGTGTTTGTGGCCGCCGAGATGGAGCGCCTGGGCATTCGTAAGCCACTGCTCATTGGGGGGGCCACTACATCGAGGGCCCACACCGCCGTCAAAATCGCCCCCGCCTACTCCGGAACCGTTGTGCACGTGACCGATGCCAGTCGATCGGTGCCTGTGGTAAGCGCCCTACTAAGCCCGGAGCAGCGCGACACCTACCAGGCCGACATCAAATCCGAATACGATCACTTGCGTGAGGGCTACCTCAACAGGGCTCAGGCCAAAACCCTTCTCGAACTGGGGCAAGCCCGGGCCAATGCCCTCGCACTCGACTGGCATGCCTATAACCCCCCAAAGCCCGTGCAGCCCGGCATTCATGTCTTGAGGCAGGTCGACCTCAACGAACTCGCCCAATACATCGACTGGACGCCCTTCTTCCAGGCTTGGGAACTTCACGGCCGCTATCCCGACCTCCTGCAGGATAAACTCGTAGGCGAAGCCGCCACCCGACTGTTCGAAGACGCATTACGCATGCTTCAGCGCATTCAAAGCGAGCATTGGCTCGAAGCCAGGGCGGTATTTGGCCTATTCCCGGCCGCATCCGAGGGCGACGACATCTATATTCGGGTGGATCACCCGGACGCGAAGGATGTAACATTTGATAGGAGCAAAGATTCCATCAAGCGGACTGACTTCGATGGTGAGAAAACCGCTAGATCTTGGGATGCGGGGGCGGAGGAGCCACAAGAGCAAAAGCGGTCTCTGGAGGCGGAAGAAAAACAAGAGCAAAAGCGGTCTCTGGAGGCGGAGGAGCCACAAGAGCAAAAGCGGTCTCTGGAGGCGGAAGAAAAACAAGAGCAAAAGCGGTCTCAGGAAACAGCGCAGCAGGAGGAAACGGGGGGACCATGGGCTGACACCAACAATAACAACCATGAAGTGGCCTTACTAACCCTCAGGCAGCAGAACAAAAAGGCGGACGGCCTGCCCAACTACGCACTGGCCGATTTTATCACCCCGAGAAAAACGGGAAGAGAAGATTATATGGGGCTATTTGCCGTAGGAATATTCGGGACTGATGAACGTGCGCGCAGCTATGAGGCCGCGAACGATGATTACAACGCTATTTTGCTCAAAGCCCTGGCCGATCGATTGGCTGAGGCCCTGGCTGAGTGGCTGCACGAACAAGTACGCCGAAGCTATTGGGGCTATGAACCCAGCGAATCGCTCAGCAACAGCCAGCTGATCGACGAACAGTACCGGGGTATTCGTCCCGCTCCTGGCTATCCCGCTTGTCCGGATCACCTCGAAAAGCGCACCCTCTGGCAGGTCCTCGATGTGGAAAACAGAATTGGTCTCCAGCTTACCGAGTCGATGGCCATGTGGCCTGCCTCGGCAGTAAGCGGGTACTACTTCGCCCATCCAGAGGCCCGCTACTTCGGACTGGGAAAAATCAACCAGGATCAACTGCTCGACTACGCCCAGCGACGTGGCATAACCCTGGAGGAAGCCAGCCGATGGCTTGGCCCCAACTTAATCCATTCTATCTAATCAAAACAGAAAGGCCAACTGCGTCAATCAAATACAAGAGCCACCATACGCAACACAATATCTATCAACATCCATAAATCCCCGCAGCTGTGAAAATCACCGACCACATTAAAAACGCATCCGGTACCCTGTTCTCCTTCGAAATACTTCCACCATTGAAGGGACAAGACATCAGCCAAATATATAAAGGCATCGATCCTTTGCTCGAATTTAACCCTCCCTTTATCGACGTGACCTACCACCGCGAGGAATCCGAAATGAAGTTGCAGCGCGACGGTACCTACCGGCGGATTACCACCCGAAAGCGTCCTGGCACCGTGGCCATTTGCGCCGCCATCATGAACCGCTATAAAGTGGACGCCGTGCCCCACCTCATTTGTGGGGGTTTTTCGCGTGAGGAAACCGAAAATGCGCTGATCGATCTTAATTTCCTGGGCATCGACAATGTTCTTGTCTTGCGTGGCGATAACCTCAAGCATGAAACCAGTTTCCAGCCCGATCCAGAGGGTAATCGAAATTCGCTTGAATTGGTTGAGCAAGTACAAAACATGAATCGCGGGCGGTACCGCGATGAGGACCTCGTTGATCCGCACCCCACTTCTTTTTGCGTGGGCGTGGCCGGATATCCTGAAAAACACCAGGACGCCCCCAACCTCAAATCAGACCTCGACTGGCTAAAGAAAAAGGTTGATGCAGGCGCCGACTTCATCACCACCCAAATGTTCTTCGACAACCGGATGTATTTCGCCTTTGTGGAGAATTGCCGCAAAGCGGGCATCGAAATCCCGATCATACCAGGCATTAAGCCTCTTGCCACCCGCAAACATTTATCGACCCTCCCCAAGGTTTTTCACCTCGACCTACCCGAAGACCTGACCGATGCAGTGAGGAAGGCCAGCGACGACCGCCACATACGGGAGATCGGCATTGAATGGGCCATCACGCAGTGTCGCGAACTCAAATTAGCAGGAGTGCCAGTCCTCCACTTCTACACCATGGGCAAATCAGACGCGACCAAACGCATCGCTGAGGCCATATTTTAAATGTAAATTCGTGCTTCGGCATCGAAATACGAAGCACCTAACGACAAGAAATGACAAAGACCACCGAATGGGTAGAATGTGAAGATGCACTGCATAAAACATACACCTTCAAATCTTTTGAAGAAGCCATGAAATTTATGCAGCAGGCAGTCCCTGTGATCAGTGAGCTCGACCACCACCCCGAGTGGACCAACATATATAACAGGATAATCGTCCGCCTAACAACACACGATTCGGGCAGTGTAGTGACCGCTCGGGATCATCAGTTGGCCGCTGCGCTGGACGCACTCGTCGCGCCCAGAGCACTCGTCGCGCCCAGAGCACTCGTCGCGCCCGGAGCGCTC